>NZ_WIJO01000003.1:0-69161 GCF_009496205.1 Streptococcus mitis | reverse complement strand
TCCTCCTTCAGCGTTCTACTTGCATGTATTAGGCACGCCGCCAGCGTTCGTCCTGAGCCAGGATCAAACTCTCATTAAAAGTTTGAGTTCTCACTCATTTCTGTCACTGACAGATTTATTGTTTTTTTCATTGTTCAGTACTACAACCTTAGTTGTAGTGCCCTGCACATTGGTTCGTCTTGTTCAGTTTTCAAAGGTCTTTGTCACTCGCTTCTCTCAAGCGACAACTATATTAGTATATCACAGGCACTTTCGCTTGTCAACACTTTTTTGAAACTTTTTTGAACTTTTTTCATCAAGTGTTCCATCCGCAACATACCATAGTCCGTACGGGATTCGAACCCGTGTTACCGCCGTGAAAAGGCGGTGTCTTAACCCCTTGACCAACGGACCAGAGTTGGTGTTTTCAACTCTTACTATTATACCGACTTTTCTAACTTTGTCAACTACTTTTTTCTATTTTTTTCATTTTTTTACATGGCTTCTTACCGACTACGGATATCAAACTCTTTAAACACAATACGCAAGTCCCTTAGAACTCTTTGACGCCCTCGGAAGCGTTCATGTCTTAAGATGCGTTCTAACTCTTCTTGCTTCTCTTTGCTTTGTTTGTTTCTATAATCTCTTAGTGTTTCATGAAAGAGATAATACTCATCTAGCCACAGACCTCCCTCACTGATACGATGACTAATCTCTCCCACTTCTTCATAAGGTTCTTTATCATATCTACGCTTCTGACTTTCTTGTTTACGGATATGGTCTAAAATTCGATTACGAAACTTAGTCTTGAAATATTTACGTAAGCGTGGAATATCTTCTACCAGTTCTTCTTCTCTACTGATCAATTCATGTAAGCAGATCATTCCCTCTTGGTCCCAATCCGATAACTCCCATAAATGAAGGTAATATTCATTTCTACACTTGTATACAATTCCTTGGACTTCTTCATACAATTTTTTAAGCATAAGCTTCCCCCTTTCTAGATACAGTCTAACAAATCAAGAACTTAATTGGGGCCTTTTCGCCTATTCTGTTCCCTACACCGCCTCAACTGCACAAAAAAGAGAGGGCTTGCCTCTCTTTGGGTTATTTTTCATCATTCATTTTTGACTTTACTTCATCATAAGATAGTGCATGAGATTCCTCCTCGACTGTTTCAGGCATCTTTCCTGTTTCGTAAAGAGCTTTAATTTGTGTACTATCCAATGTTTCGTATTTCAATAATGCTTCTGCAATCAACTTGTGAGTTTCACGATTTGACTGAATAATTTCAGCGGCTTTATTTCGTGCCTCATTCAATAATGAACGAACCTCTTCGTCAATTTCATAAGCTGTTTGTTCTGAAATTGATTTTTGAGGACTTTGTGCACCAAACATGGCATGATTTCCTTCATATTGAACTGGACCAAGTTTTTCACTCATCCCGTACTCTGTAACCATTGCACGCGCCATTTGAGTCGCTTGTTCAAAGTCGTTTGAAGCTCCTGTAGTTTGGACGTTAAAGATAATTTCTTCAGCTACACGTCCACCCATCAAGCCAGCCAATTGCTCTTTCATATCTTCTTTAGATAGAAGCATTTGATCTTCCTTAGGAAGTGCAATCATGTAACCACCTGCACGACCTCTTGGTACAATTGTAACCTTATGAACAACACGGGCATTCGATAAGACTAGGCCAACAATGGTATGTCCAGCCTCATGGTAGGCAACCAATTCACGTTCTCTTTGTGAAACTGTCTTATCTTTCTTAGAAGGTCCAGCAATAACTCTGTCTTCTGCTTCATCAATATCTGAAGCATCAATTATCGATTTATTGCGACGAGCAGCAACTAGAGCCGCTTCATTCAAGACATTCTCTAAATCTGCTCCAACAAAACCTGGGGTTTGTTGAGCCACTAATTTCAAATCAACATCGTCTGACAGAGGTTTATTTTTAGCGTGAACTTTCAAGATTGCTTCACGACCTTTAACATCAGGACGGCCAACCAATACTTTTCTATCAAAACGTCCTGGACGCAAAAGGGCAGGGTCAAGTACATCTGAACGGTTTGTCGCAGCGATGACAATAATCCCTTCATTTCCCTCAAAACCATCCATCTCAATCAAGAGTTGGTTCAAGGTTTGTTCACGTTCGTCATTACCTCCGCCAAGACCAACTCCACGTTGACGTCCAACAGCATCAATTTCATCGATAAAGATAATAGCTGGTGCTGCTTTTTTGGCATCTTCAAAAAGAGAACGAACACGACTAGCTCCAACTCCGACAAACATTTCTACAAAGTCAGAACCTGAGATACTAAAGAATGGAACACCTGCTTCTCCGGCGACTGCCTTAGCAAGCAAAGTTTTACCTGTTCCTGGAGGTCCCTCCAAAAGAACACCTGCTGGAATACGGGCTCCAAGTTTTGTAAATCGTTTTGGATCTTTTAAGAATTCAACAACTTCAACTAGTTCTTGTTTTTCTTCCTCAGCTCCAGCAACATCTGAAAATCTTACTTTAATATCTTCTTTATTTGCAGCTTTGGCCTTACTACGTCCAAAACTCATCGGGTTACGGCTATTATTTCCTCCCATATTTCCCATCATAGAGAATAGGAAGAAGAACAGAATACCGAATGGCACAATGGATACAAGAATATTAATCCACATACCACTTGAACTTTCATGCTTAACAGTTACTTCTGCCTTATGGTCAGAAGCAAGTTTTTGCAATTCTGATACGGTAGTATCTGAAGGAAGAATAATACTTGAAAATTTCTCTACTTTTGTAGCAGAAGGAGAAAAGAACTGGATACCTGTTTCTTCTTTACTCGTTTTAGGATTTTTATAAACACCCGAAACTTCGATAACACTACCATTTGGTTGGTAAGTTAATTCTTTTACATTGTCATCGGTAATTTCTTTTACCAATTCTGTATAATTAATCTGCTCACTTTTCCCTGCAACACTACCTGTACTAAAATACTGGTAACCTGTAACTAGGAGAAAAATAAGTAATAACCATAGAAAAGGATTTTTAATTAAACCATTATTTTGTTTTTTCATTAAAAATTGTTCTTTCTAATTTGAATACACTTCTTCTTTCAATACTCCAACATAAGGAAGGTTACGATAATTTTCTTTGTAGTCTAAACCATAACCTACTACAAACTCATTTGGGATAGTAAAGCAGGTATAGTCAGCCTCAATTTCTACAACACGTCCCTCTGGTTTATCCAACAAGGTTGCAATCTTAACAGAAGCTGCATCTCTTGCAACAAACATATCTCGCAAATTCTTCAAAGTTTGACCTGTATCAATGATATCTTCTACAAATAAAACATGTCTTCCTTTGATGTCTTGAGTCACATCTTGCTTGATATTGATGACACCGCTACTTGCTGTCCCACCATGGTAGCTAGAAACCATCATGAAGTCCATTTCAATATGTGTGTCAATATGTTTAACTAATTCAGCCATAAAAGGAATAGATCCTTTTAAAATTCCAACTAAAATTGGATTTTTTCCTGCATAGTCTTTAGTGAGTTGAGCACCTAATTTTTTAGCAGCTTCTGTAATTTCATCGTGTGAAACGAGGATTTTTTTAATATCGTTTTCTAACATTTTTTTACCTATCTATTTTTTCTATATAAAGTACAGTGTTCATTATATCATTTTTCGTGTTTTTACTCAAATTACTGGTCGCAATTCCCAAAATTGAGACAATTTCACCAAATTGCTCAATAATCAGAGCAGATTTCCGCTTTTCCATAGGGATTTTCAAATCAATAAATAGACGTCTGAGTTTTTTTGTATGCCCATTTTGAACCAAAACATCTCCTGGTTTTCGATAACGAATGTGTATGGATGTTTCGCGTGAAACAGGTATTTGTTGAATTGATTCACCTTCTAATGGAATCCCAAAGGAAAATAAATATCCTTGATAAGATACCTGATTTTGATAGTGTAACACAAGTTCATCTTCCTTTTCATCAGCCTGCGGACTGATTTTACAAATCTGAAACTGTTGGTACTCTTTTATCAATTCATAGCCATTTTTAAGCGGATGACGATACTGGCTTTTAGATTTTAAAATCTGTCGAACTTCATCAAACTGAGCTTTTGTAAGATTCAAATCTGGAAAACGATTCAGATAAGTTTGAAGTAAGACTCTTTGTGTTGACTCAGAATAAGAAAATAACTGTTGTAAATTTTCCACATCAATATTCTTTGATAATTCAGCTATAGCTAGGTCATAATCTAAAATTTCATTTCCGATACTTAAGATTGCATCTCTAAATCTAGGATTTTCTTTTTCTAATTCTGGTAAATAAGAATTTCGAATACGATTGCGAAAATAATGATTTTCCTGATTTGATGTATCTTCAAAGTGAGAAATTAGTGGAAAGTCTTTTTTCTGAAAATGCAAGAAGGGCCTAAGAATTTCTATATCCCCGACCACTTGCTTCTCCTTAATTCCTGATAGATAGCGCAAACGAGTACCTCGAATCAAACGCATCAAAATCGTTTCCACCTGATCATCAGCATGGTGGGCAGTGACTAAGGCTGTCGCACCTGTCTTTTTCATGACCTCTTGAAAAAAATTATAGCGAAAATTTCGTGCACGCGCTTCTGAAAATTCTCCTGAAAAATTGCTGACATAAATAGGAAGTCCAGCTTTAGCAACCAACTTCCTTAATTCCTTTTCTTCCCAATCTGATTCTACTCTCTGCTTATGATTCACATGAGCAAGAATCAATTCAATTTCTAACTCTTTTTGATAAGTAGACAATACCTTAAATAGAAACATAGAATCTAATCCACCAGAAAGAGCTAGCACCACTTTAGCATGCTTTTTGAAATATCCCTTCTTGAGAAAATGATTTAAAAAATCTTGTTCCCTCATTTTAGAACCTCATAAACATCCTTGGCTATCTTAGAAATCGTATCATAATCAGAATTCTTAGTAAAAATAGAAAGCACAAATGGAGAATCTGCATAGACAACACCCGTATCATGCTTAAATTCGTCCGCATCTCCAATTTTATGAGCTACCTTCACAGAAACACCTTTGGCAATGCGCTCATTATCAAAATCTGTTTTGGTCAAGGACTCCAATACAAATCCGTTTTGATTATAAATAGCTTCCATAACCTTTCCAGCCATTTTAGAAGAAATCAATTTTTCTTTCGGATCCCAATCATCTCCCATAATAGCAGACATCTTGGACTTAAATGTTGCATCCGATTGGTTTGAAAGGTAATAACCCAATATATTATGAGCTACATTATCAGATTCTTTAGATACTTTTGTGATTAAGTCCTTGAGAGAATACTCTTTATTATCCTCTTTTTTAGGAAGACTACCACTTCCCTCTGGTTTATAAGAACCTGGAAAATCATTGACTGCAGATACATATTTTACAGTCGTATCTAACTGATAAATCCCCTCATTTATTTTTTCTTGCGTATAATAAAGATAAGGGAGTTTCAAAACACTAGCTGCATACATCTTTTCATCTTGATTGATACCAGCTTCTTTTCCAGTAGTCAGTTGCTTAACATAAATAGAAAATGAATCCTTCTGATATTTTTCCGATAACATTTCTTGGACTTTACTCATCCGATTATCTTCTTCAGAAGTTGATTCTTTAGCTACCCATCCAGTCTGATCAATATGTAGAAATTCTCTTCCTTCTACAAACATGGTCTTATCGATTGATACCTGAGAATAAGCTGATAAGGATGATTTCACTTCTTTTAAGTCATAAGGACTATTGTACAGTTTAAAATCAAATTCTAACCATACTTTTTTTATTGTTGGAGTTACCTCTGACTGATCATATAAAAATCGTTTGTCTGCAGCAATAAATTGATGGTTGGATAACTTAAATACTGGAATTCCTTGTTTATTTAAGCGCCACTCAGTTATTTGGAAACTTGTTTTTGGAGTTAACTTTCCAGATTCTACAACTAAATCTTCATTCGCATAAACAGGAACTTCTCCATAAACCATAGGAGAACTTAGCTTTTCTCTAAAATAAATACCAAAGTCAGATTGTGAAAGGTAATAAATTTCTTTCGAAGTATAGACTACTTCTTTTTCTGTGCTAACAACTTTTGAAATGGTCAAAAAACTTGGTAGCAACAAAATAATTAAGAATTTACGCATTCTTCCTTTCCTTTTCTTCTTGTAAACGCAATAATTGATTTTTATCAGCCAACTCTGCCAGCTTTTCATCTGATCGACTCAAAAATTGCTCAATTACATCTAGTAAATTTTCCATTTTATCACCTTTGAAGCAAGTCAGGAATCGTATAAACTATTTCCCTCGACTTAGAATAATAGTACTTCGCTCGTGTATATTTGGCAGCATAATCCTCATCTTTCAACTTTGTAGCAAAAGCTGTCTCTTTCTCCTTTTCCTCACTCAAGGTTTGATACTGAGTTTGCAAGTCTGATAACTGTTGACGTCTTTGAAGTAATTGGTGATAACTTTGAGCAAGATTATAAGTTGGTAAAATGAACAATAAAATCATCAAAATAAGAACCCAACCCATGAAACGATTACGTTTTTGTCGTTCTTTCATCAGATAGCGACGACGTTGGTGTTCATTTTGAATAAAAGAATTATTCAATTGTACGATATTTTTAGACATTTTCTTCTACCCGTGTTTCACTGATAATTTCATACATGCCTGCTGCATCTTCTTTTTTTGTACTATCTTTCATCTCCAGTACTTTTACAAGTAGCAACTTATTTCCAAAACGAATTTCAACTTGGTCATTAACTTTCAAGTCCGTTGAACTTTTGGCCAAGATTCCATTTACCTTGATTCTGCCTTTATCTGCTACTTCTTTTGCGACTGTACGACGCTTGATAATTCTTGATACTTTTAAATATTTGTCTAATCTCATTTTTATTACCTCAAATTATTATTGTATCATTTTTATCTACTTTATAGAAGAAAAATGTTAAAGGGAATTGCCTCCTTTCGACACTTTTATCTCTAATAAACTTTCTCCAAAAATAAGCAGACCTTCTAAAATTTTATAGTCCTTCTTGTTTCGAACATCAAATACAACTTCCATTAATCCCTTATTCTCAGCTATGGCTGCTTTTAAGTTCGTTGCGGATAAAGCTTTGAAATAATCTTGAGCCAAGAACAGTCGCTGAGTGATTTTTTCAAATTGAACTGTAATCTTATTGTCTTTTCTTTCCACACGTTCTACAAATACCTTATCCAAATATGACTTGACTAAACCAATCTCTAAAAGATAAGCAACCACATCTGGGTATTCTCCAAAACGGTCCATCAGCTCTTCTTGTAACTCCTCATAATTGACACGGTTGTCAATTTGACGAATTTTCTTGTAAATTTCAATCTTATGTCGTTGATCAGAAATATAAGTATCAGGAAGATAGGCATCAATTTGTAAAATCAACTCAGAATTCCCTTTGGTTCTTGTGTTCACATTACCATGTCGTTTAGCAATAGCTTCCTCCAATAACTGCGAATACAATTCAAAACCAACAGAATCAATGAAACCAGACTGGGATTTTCCTAAAAGATTTCCTGCTCCGCGAATCGAAAGATCTCGCATTGCAATCTTAAATCCAGAGCCCAATTCTGTAAATCCTTTGATCGCTTCTAATCTCTTCTCGGAGACTTCACTGATTGATTTTTCTGGACGATACATGAGATAGGCATAAGCAATACGATTACTACGACCGACTCTTCCTCTTAACTGATATAAGGTTGACAAGCCCATATGGTCCGCATTCTCAATAAATAAAGTATTAGCATTTGGAATGTCCACCCCTGTCTCAATAATGGTAGTCGTCACTAAAATATCATACTGACCTTCAATGAAATCCAGTAGAGTATTTTCTAACTGAATCTCACTCATTTGCCCATGAACATAACCAATCGAAGCCTCTGGAATCAATTCCTGTAATTCTGAAACCTTCTGATCAATCGTGTCAACTTTATTGTAAAGATAGTAAACTTGACCTCCACGCTCCATTTCACGCAAGACCGCATCACGAATCACACTATCATTCTTTTCCAAAACATAGGTTTGCACTGGATAACGATTAGTCGGCGGAGTTTCAATAACAGACAAATCTCTGATTCCCAGCATAGACATGTGAAGGGTACGAGGAATTGGCGTTGCTGTCAAGGTCAGGACATCTACTTGTTTTTTCAATTCTTTCAAGGTTTCCTTATGCTTGACACCAAATCGCTGTTCCTCATCAATAATCATCAAGCCCAAATCAGCAAATACAACATCTTTTGACAAAACACGATGTGTTCCAATCAAAATATCAACTTGACCGTTTTTCAATTTTTCAAGTGTTTCAGTCTGCTCTTTTTTACTTCTAAAGCGACTCAACACATCAATATTAACTGCAAAATTTTGGAATCGTTCCTTAAAATTGGTATAGTGCTGTTGCGCTAAAACCGTCGTCGGAACTAGAACGACAACCTGTTTGTGATCATTGACTGCCTTAAAGGCTGCACGCATAGCAACTTCAGTCTTTCCAAAACCAACATCCCCAACTAAAAGTCGATCCATTGGTTGAGAAGCCTGCATATCTCTCTTGATTTCCTCAACACTACGAAGTTGATCATCCGTTTCAACATAAGGGAAGGCATCATCAAAAGCATGTTGATCCTCATCATCAGCTGAGAAAGCAAAACCCTTCAACTGGCTGCGTTCAGAATAAAGTTTAATTAAATCGTCAGCTATATCCTCTACCTGGTTCTTAACTTTTTGCTTTGCTTTTTTGAAATGACCATCATTTAATTTATTGAGTTTAGGTGCTTTACCGTCACTTGAAACGTATTTGGAAAGTAGATGAATTTGTTCCACTGGGATAGAGATTTGATCCCCGTTTTGGTATTGAACACTAACATAATCACGGTGAATCCCTTTGATTTCAATTGTTTCAATCCCTAGATATTGACCAATTCCATGGATATGGTGAACAACGTAATCTCCTTTTTCAAGTTCATTGTAATCTTTTAATCTCTCTGCGTTTGAAACATGTTGTCTTCGAAAACGACGTTTCAATTTCTTTTGAAAAATCTCATGTTCAGTTATCAATAAAACCTTTTCATCTACAAAATGAAAACCATGTCTGAGATTACCCTCGATTAAGTTTACAGATTCTTTACAAACACTTGACTTATCTCTGGAATCCAATTTAATCTGGTATTCCTCTAAAACATCCTCCAATGTTTTACTTCCCATTGAATTGCTAGACTGCAGGATAATAGTATAATCCATTTTTTTGTATCGCTCAATTTCTTCTTTTAGAAAAGAAAATTGATTGAAAAACTCCTGCATAGGATATTGATTAAATTGATAAATTTGGTCAAACTTGAGATTTCCTAACCCCTTTTGCAGATTAGAGAAAAAGGTAACCGGACTCTGTTTTTTATAGATTTGCTCTGTATCAGCAAAATACTGCATCTCAGAAAATGCTTTACTGTTCTGTAATTCTTCTGTAAAGTATTGTGCTAATTCTCTTTCAAAGACTTCATACTGATTCATTAATTTTTGATAATCATCAAAGAATACTGGGGTATTTTTTTCAATATAGTCAAAAACAGTCCATGTCTTGTCATAACACAAAGATAAAAACTTCCTAGAATCTAAATGAATTTTTTTTTGATGAAAACTTGAAAGAATTTCTTCTAAGTATGATTTTAAAATAGGTGATAACGTTTTTGAAATTTGTTTTTCTAAAGCTGACTGTCCTCGTTGATAATCCTTTTCTCTCAAAAGTATGTCGCTAGCTGGAAAGATGGTGAGTTCTGTCTGATTTTCTTTCGATAATTGTGTTTCGACTTCAAAAGTACGAATTCCATCAATTTCATCACCAAAAAACTCAATTCGGCAAGGTTCTAACTGGGATATTTCAAAAATATCTAAAATATCTCCTCGCAGACTAAATTCGCCCTGAGTTTGTACTTGAGTAACTTTTCGATAGCCTATCTCTTTTAACTGATGGATAAGTGCGTGTTGGTCATATTCTTCACCAACTGTTATTTTTACAATACTATCTTTGAATATATTGGGAGACGGTAAAATCAATCGACTTGCTGCGATATTAGAAACTAAAATCCCTCTCTTAGATGAATCAGTCAAAAAACGCAAGGCTTCAACCCGTGAAATGATTTTTTCTTGTGAAGACATCAAAAACTCGACCATAGGGGAGTCATCTACCAAAAATGGATAGACAAGTTCCTCACCCAAGATAGAGATAAGATCACTAACAAGTCCTTCTGCTTCTCCATAAGTTGACGTCAATAACACAATCTTATCTTCCTGTCTCAAACTACTAGCAATTGCTAAAGCTTTTGTAGAAGTTGACAAGCCTAACATTAATTGTCTTTTCTTATCTGTCAGATTTTGATACCATTTTTTTATCTGATCATTTTCTGATAATAAATCTAATAAGGTTAACATTTATCCGTTATACCTCTGCATCGTTTTCTCAAAATTTTTCTCTTGTAAATAGTAATTTACAGAATCGTCAACCTTGTCAATAGACTGTAAAATACCGATATAATCATCCTTGTCAAAGGTACTCAAAACATGGTTAACAACTGACATGCCATTTTTAGGTCTTCCGATTCCAATCTTAACACGATTAAAGGTCTGAGTCCCTATATGTTGAATAATAGACTTGATACCATTATGACCACCTGCGGATCCCTTTGCTCTTAAACGAATTTTCCCAACTTCCATGTCAAGATCATCGTAAATAACGAGTAAATCTTCAATATCCAAACCATAATAAGTCAATAAAGCATGAACCGCTTTTCCACTTTCATTCATAAATGTCGTTGGTTTGACAAGATAAATTTTTTCTCCATTTAGGAAAAAGGATGCTAGGTCAGCTTGAAATATCTTATCATGTGTAAAAGTGACATTCTGTTTCTTCGCTAGTTGGTCAATCAACATAAATCCAACATTGTGTTTTGTTTCAAAATATTTATCCCCTGGATTTCCTAATCCTACAAGTAATTTGGTCATTTATTTTTCCTTTCAAAAGCCAAAAGGGTTGGAATTTTTTTCCAACCTAATTGATACTATTCATTAAATTTTTTAGACATTAAAGCGGAATTCCATGATATCGCCATCTTGAACGATATATTCTTTTCCTTCTTCACGCAAACGCCCAGCTTCTTTTACAGCCTTTTCAGATCCGTATTTCACTAGATCCTCATATGACATGGTTACCGCACGAATAAATCCTTTTTCAAAGTCTGAGTGGATAATACCAGCTGCTTGAGGAGCCTTCATACCACGTTTGAAGGTCCAAGCGCGAACTTCTTTTTCACCAGCTGTGAAGTAAGTTCCCAATCCAAGCAAATGGTAAGCAGCACGAGTCAACTTGTCAACGCCTGATTCTGTCAACCCAAGTGCTTCAAGAAACTCTTGCTTATCTTCATCGTCTAACTCAGAAATTTCTTCCTCAGCACGCGCAGAAATAACGACTACTTCAGCATTTTCTGTCGCTGCGAATTCACGAATTTGTTTAACATAGTCGATAGAGTCAGGATCTGAAACCACATCCTCGTCCACATTCGCTACATAAAGAACTGGTTTAGTCGTCAACAAGAAGAGACCTTTGACAACCTTTTGTTCCTCATCTGTAAATTCAATAGTTCGAGCTGATTTTCCATCTTCTAGGACTGGTTTAATCTTTTGAAGAACATTAAACTCAGCTACTGATTCTTTATCTTTTTGCGTACGTGCCATCTTTTCTACACGCGCATATCGTTTGTTAACTGATTCTAAGTCAGCAAGAATCAACTCTAGGTTAATAGTATCAATATCTGCCAGGGGATCCACAAAAGCATCTTCACGTCCTTGCTCGCGCATGACATTTTCATCATCAAAAGCACGAACTACATGAACAATCGCATCTACTTCACGGATATTGGCCAAGAATTTATTCCCTAGCCCTTCTCCTTTTGATGCACCTTTTACAATCCCTGCGATATCTGTAAACTCAAATGTTGTTGGAACTGTCTTTTTAGGAGTAATCATTTCCGTCAATTTTTGGAGGCGTTCATCTGGAACTTCTACCATTCCAACGTTTGGATCAATCGTCGCAAATGGGTAGTTTGCTGCCTCTGCTCCTGCTTTTGTAATTGCATTAAATAGTGTTGATTTACCAACGTTTGGCAAACCAACGATACCTGCTGTTAAAGCCATATTTTCTCATTCTCCGTTTTCATTTCAATCCCTAATATTATAACACAAAAAGGGATAAAGTGCTAACCCTCTACCTAAGGGTTCTCAGTCAATGATTTTATTCATTTTTCGACCAAAATCATAGCGCCCCATCATGACAACATGGTCACAATTGCTACATTTAATTTTGATATCTGCTCCTACACGCGTAATTTCCCAACGATTGGCCTTTTTACCTGTTGACTTGATGGTGCAAGCATGTGGTTTTTTCATTTCAACAAAATTTCCAACTTGGTACATACTGTTCTCCTTTTTCTTTTTTGATTATATCATAAAAGAGGCGAGCTAAGCTCAACCTCTTTAACTTAATTTGTACGAACTGGTGTGATGAGCTGCATAAAGTCTTCATCAGTATCTGCTGGCACAAGAGTGAATGGACGAACAGCTGAGATAAAGCTAATAGTCACTTTTTCGCTATTTAAAGCCTTGAGGGAATCAATCAAATAAGTTGGGTTGAAACTAATGGTCAAATCTTCACCAGTCACCTGTTCAGTATCGATTTCTTCGTTTACTTTACCAACTTCTGGAGAGTGAACATGGGCGCTAACAACCCCATCTTTAATTTCAAGTTTCACAGTACCATTTTGAGTCGCACTTGATAAAAGACGAGCACGTTCCATTGACTGGCGTAAGTTTACCACATCAAAAGTAATAGTAGTGTTAAAGTCTGTTGGAATCAAACGATCTGTATCAGGATAGTTTCCTTCTAGGAGACGAGTATAGAAGCTAATATTTTCGCTTCTAAAGAGGATTTGGTTATTGGCAAAGAAAATCTCTACAGTTTCAATATCGTCTGTAAATACTGCTGAAAATTCGCGTAGAGAACGGCTAGGAATCACGACATCAAAATCATCACTATTTTTTTCAAGCGTTAATTTTTTCTGGCTTAGACGATGAGAGTCTGTTGCAACTGTTTTTAGCTCCTTATGTTGACTCAATACAAAATGAACACCAGTTAAAATTGGACGACTCTCTTGTGTACTTGCAGCAAAAGCTGTTTCATTGATAATTTTCTTGAGTAATTTTGTTTCAAGAACCAAAGGAGTACTAACTGAAATTTCTTGGATTCGTGGATATTGTTCACTATCTTTTCCTTTTAGGGTAATTTCTGATTTGCCGCTGGTTAAAACAATTTGATTTTGTTCAATTTCTTTAAAATCAAGAGTCACATCAGGTAGACTAGATACCACATTGATAAAGAAAGAAGCTTCAAGAAGGATTGAACCTAAAGAAGTAATTAATAAACCAGCATCTTCATTTTTTTGAGAAATAAAATTTTCAATTGAAATTTGACCATTTGAACCAATTAAAGTAACACCTTCATTGGTCACGTCAATTTTGACTGTTGATAAAATAGGAATGGCATTTTTAGAGCTAATAGCTCTCTTAGTAGTATTTAAGGCCTGTAGAAATAAATTTTTATTAATTGAAAAATGAATCATGGATTCTCCTTTATTTATTTTTAGTATTAGAAGGATAATAGTAATAATAGAGTCTGTGAAATCTGTGGAAAACAGACTTTAAACAAGTCATATCAAGTTTTTAGACTTGTTTAAAAAATGTGGATAAAAAAGATAAAAAAGCAAAAGTTATCCACAAGTTATTTAATTTTCTTTTTGATTGATTCAATTTCTAAACGTAAATTATCGTCTTCATCAATCAAAGATTTAATTTTGGCATGGGCATGAATAACTGTTGTATGGTCTTTTCCACCAAATTCCTTCCCAATTTTTGGAAGACTATTATCTGTTAGTTCTCTAGATAAATACATGGCTACTTGACGGGCTAACACAATATTTTGAAGGCGTCTGCTTCCCTTTATTTCTTTGATACTGACACCATAAAAGTTACCCACTTCATTTTGAATTTTATCAATTGGGATGACGAGCATTTGGTTAACATCTTGTTTACGTGCTCGAATAGCCTCTGCAGCGATATCAATAGTGATATCCTTAATCTTCTTTACTCTGGCAATTAAAGTAATGTCGTTGATTGCTCCTTCAAGTTCTCGGACGTTTGAATCAAATTGACCAGCAAGGTATTCTAGGGTATCACCTTGGAAATAGTAGTCTAAATGCTCTGTTTTGCTTTGTAAAATGGCAATACGTGTCTCAAAGTCAGGTGGTGTGATGTTTTGCGTCAAGCCCCAGCTAAAGCGCGTGACAAGTCTTTCCTCAAGTCCCTCTAAGTGTTTAGGGCTACGATCACTAGTCAGAACAATTTGTTTTTGATTGTTATGGAGAACATTGAAAGTATTGAAAAATTCTTCTTGAGTTGCAACTTTTTTTCCACTCAGCGATTGGATATCATCAATTAACAAGAGATCGAGGCTACGGTAGGTTTTTTTGAACTTATCCATTTCACCAAGTCTCAGATGTTCAAGAAAGTCGTTGATAAAGCTTTCAGCAGGGATGTACTTCACACGCGCATCAGGAATATTTTTCAAAATCTCATTCCCAATGGCATTGAGTAAGTGAGTTTTACCAAGGCCAGGTCCTCCATAGATAAAAAGAGGATTATAGGTCAAGGCCAAATCTTCAGAGACAGCCAAAGCGGCTGATACTGCCCAAACATTTCCATCCCCTTGAATAAAATTATCAAAGGTATACTTTTCTTTTAATCCAGTATCCGAATAAGGAATAGATGATAACTTTGGACTATAGTCATAAAGAGTTGAATTGGTAGCTTCTTCAACTTGTGAGACAGCCGTATCTTGAAGTTTGGTGAAAATATAGTGGGGAGTTATCTCAGCATCATAAATTTCAAAACCAGCTACCACAATAATATCTTTTAGTTGTTTTTCCCAGACCATTTCCATTTCAGATCGTGGTAAAAATATAGTGGCAACATTTTCCTCTACCTTGATGAGTTCAGCTTGAATAGCATAGAAATCATACATGGATCGAGTCAGTCTTTCTTGAGCAAATTCTAATATACGATTCCAAAATTGTGTTTCTTTCAATCTTTTCTCCTCCTTTACTATTTAAAAGTTTAATGCTAGATTTATTTTACCATAGATAGCAAGAATTTTCCACAAGCTGTGAAAAATAATCCACAATGTTATCAAGATTTATCCACAGGTTGGGGATAAAATAAGAAACTGTTGATTTTTTAAGCTTTTTATTGGAAAAAATAGTGGATAACCTTGTGATATAAAAAAATAAAAGAACAGCCTTATTTCAGGCTGTTGATAATTCTACTGTATTCTTCTTGATTTGAAAAAGAAATAATGATTTTTCCACTATCTTTTTTAGACAGTTTGATTTCTACATCTAATCCGAGTAGTTTTTTTAACTGTTCTTCTTCATTCTGTATGAAATGATCATTTTTTTCCTGTTTCTTTTGTTTTTTATTTGTCAGAAGAGCTTCTAACTTCCTTACAGAAATATCTTCCTCGATGATTCGTTGAAAGAAATAGTCTTGTTGTTCCTTATTCAACCCAACTAGAGAACGTGCATGGGCTTGTGATAGTTTGCCATTTTCTACTTCTGAGAGAATCTGTTCTGGCAAGGAAAGCAAACGAATGGAGTTGCTGATATAAGGACGAGACTTGCCCATTTTATCTGCAATTTCAGCATGGGTAAATCCTTTCTCTACGAGAGATTCAAAGGCGCGTGCTTCTTCTATTGGATTTAAATTTTCTCTTTGTAAATTTTCAATGATGGACTGGACCATCATCTCTTGGTCTGAAAGCTGTTTAACAACAGCGGGGATAGATGTTAGACCAGCTAAAAGTGAAGCCCGATAGCGTCTCTCTCCTGCAAGGATTTCATAACCAATAACAGGAGATTGACGAACAATAATCGGTTGAATGACTCCATTTTCTTTGATAGACTGTGCTAGTTCATCTAGTTTCTCTCTATCAAATTCTTTTCGAGGTTGATAAGGATTTTTTTGTATATCCGTGATAGAAATCATTTCAAATTTTTCCATGATTCTACACTAACACATCTTTTCTCTTATGTAAAGTTTTCTTTACATAGATGTCAATTAAGATTCTAAATCACCTGAACTCTTGTCAAGTTTAATAGATGTAGTTTCTTCTTTACCGTTACGATAGTAAGTTATCCTAATGGTGTCTCCGATAGAATGATTGTAAAGAGCGCTTTGTAAGTCTGTTGATGAAGCAATATCTTTGTCGTCCACTTTTGTAATAACATCGTATTTTTCAAGGTGACCATTGGCAGGCATATTACTTTGTACAGAACGAACAACTACACCAGATGTTACACTGCTTGGAATATTAAGTCTTCTAATATCACTTGTATTAATATTTGAGAGATTGACCATTTGGATGCCCAAAGCTGGACGCGTCACTTTTCCGTTCTTTTCCAACTGTTCAATAATATTGATAGCGTCATTTGCAGGAATTGCGAAACCAAGACCTTCTACAGAGGTTCCTCCATTTGTAGCAATTTTACTTGAGGTAATTCCGATAACCTGTCCTTGAATATTAATCAGTGGGCCGCCAGAGTTACCTGGGTTAATAGCAGTATCAGTTTGGATGGCTTTTGTAGAAATGGCTTGTCCATCTTCAGATTTTAAGGACACATTTCGATTGAGGCTAGATACAATACCCTGAGTGACAGTATTTGCATATTCAGAACCCAATGGGCTACCAATAGCAATAGCAGTTTCTCCTACAGTTAACTTACTAGAATCACCAAATTCAGCTACTGTAGTCACTTTTTCTGAAGAGATTTTGACGACAGCAATATCAGAGAAAGTGTCAGCTCCGACTATTTCTCCAGGCACTTTAGTCCCATCTGACAAACGAATATCTACTTTGCTGGCGCCATTTATAACGTGATTATTGGTTACGATGTAAGCTTCTTTATCATTCTTTTTATAAATAACCCCAGATCCTTCACTAGAGATTTGTTGAGA
The DNA here is from genome assembly GCF_009496205.1 of Streptococcus mitis. GTDB lineage: Bacteria > Bacillota > Bacilli > Lactobacillales > Streptococcaceae > Streptococcus > Streptococcus mitis_BN. The sequence continues at coordinate 52,019 of NZ_WIJO01000003.1, read as the reverse complement.
ATCTGTGTCAGTATCATCATTGCCAAATACGCTATTTTGTCTGTTTGCCGAATAAGTAATAACAGAAACAACAGCATCTTTTACTTTGTTAACAGCCTGTGTTGTTGAATTTTCGTTCTTATAGGCAGTCTGTGTAATAGTACTATTGTTGTTAGAGGTACTTACACCACTTTTTTGAGTTAGTTGTGTTATTGAAAAACTACCCAAGGCTCCACTAATAAAGCTAATGACGATAACGACTAATAATTGAAACCATTTTTTGTAAAATGTTTTTAGATGTTTCATATTTGCCTCCATTTATTTGAAATTACTGAAAGTATAAACTGACTAGCTTAATTATAACTTAAAAACAAAAGTTTTTCACAGATTGTGGATAACTTTCAAAAATCTGTGGTTTTCTCGGCTAAAATTAACCTTTTATTTTGTGAATAAGATGTGAAAAAATAGAGAATATGTTAGAATAGAGTCATGAAAATTAAAGTTGTAACAGTTGGGAAACTGAAAGAAAAGTATTTAAAAGATGGTATTGCAGAGTATTCAAAACGAATTTCTCGATTTGCTAAGCTTGAAATGATAGAGCTAGCAGATGAAAAAACACCAGATAAGGCCAGTGAATCAGAAAATCAAAAGATTTTAGAAATAGAAGGTCAGAGAATTTTATCAAAAGTTGGTGACCGTGATTTTGTTATTGTGTTAGCCATTGAAGGGAAAACTTTCTCCTCAGAAGAATTTAGTAAGCAGTTAGAAGAAGCTTCTATAAAAGGATTTTCTACTCTTACTTTTATTATTGGAGGGAGTTTGGGATTAGCACAGTATGTAAAAAAGAGAGCTAATCTCTCTGTTAGTTTTGGTCGTTTAACCTTGCCCCATCAGTTAATGAGACTAGTCCTTGTTGAACAAATCTATCGAGCTTTTACAATACAGCAGGGCTCGCCCTATCATAAATAGAAAATTGACTTTCAATTGAATTTTTGGTAGAATAGCTGTATTAGGTCTCATAGCTCAGCTGGATAGAGCATTCGCCTTCTAAGCGAACGGTCGCAGGTTCGAATCCTGCTGGGATCAATAATATAGTAGCAAAGCTGGGAATTTTCCCGGCTTTTTTCTTAAAAAGTACACTTGGGGAGAAAAAAATGACAGTTGAGAGAATTTTCTCTAAAATGAAATTCCATTTTGTATAATAGTTTTTGTAAGTTAGCTTACAAGAAAAAACATTGAGGAGATTTTATTATGAAAAACACAGTTAAATTGGAACAGTTTGTAGCCTTGAAGGAAAAAGACTTGCAAAAGATTCAAGGTGGAGAAATGAGAAGAATAGATAAAATATTCATTAATTTTCTTAAAAGAAGATAAGGGAGTGTCAGAATGAATTTTTTCTTAGTAGTAGATTTGATATTATATTTTTTTATTATTAGTCACAGTTACAGTTTAATTTGCAAAGGTCAAATAAAAGCAAAGGAACTATATTTTTTTGGTATCTATACATTACTAGTAGAAGCAGTACTTGAACTTCCCTTTTATCTCCTATATTTAGGTGGGTTAGGGCTTGCAACATTTTTATTTCCTTTGGGCTTATATTCCTATTTTCGATGGATTAAACAGTATGAGAAGGATAGAGGACTATTCCTAAGTTTACTACTGTCTCTTTTATATGAGAGTACTCACAACTTTCTGTCCGTAACGTTCTCCTCTATAACAGGAGACAATTTTGTTTTACAATATTATGGCCTGTTCTTTTTCGTTGTAACGGTGTTGACCTATTTTATTATCTTAAAAATCATTCATTATTTCCACTTGGAACTAGCCTATTTTGACAAAGACTATCTATATCCTTTCTTGAAAAAAGTATTTTTTGCTTTACTACTGCTACATGTTGCATCTTTCGTTTCAGATATGGTAAGTACGGTTAAACATTTGAATAGTTTTGGAAGTATTTTATCATCTATTGTCTTTATTTCTCTACTTTTGACCTTTTTTGCAATGAATTCGCATAAAGAACAAATGGAGAAAGAGATTGCTTTGAAGCAGAAGAAATTTGAACAGAAACATTTACAGAATTATACAGATGAAATTGTCGGACTGTATAATGAAATCCGTGGTTTTCGACATGACTATGCTGGGATGCTTGTCAGTATGCAAATGGCAATTGACAGTGGTAATTTACAGGAAATTGACAGAGTTTACAATGAAGTTTTGGTCAAAGCCAATCACAAACTGCGTTCAGATAAGTACACTTACTTTGATTTAAACAATATAGAAGATTCAGCTTTACGAAGTTTGGTTGCTCAGTCAATTGTCTATGCTCGAAATAATGGTGTAGAGTTTACACTGGAAGTAAAAGATATAATTACTAGACTACCAATAGACCTTCTGGATTTGGTTCGTATTATGAGTGTTTTATTGAACAATGCTGTCGAAGGATCGGCTGATAGTTATAAAAAGCAGATGGAAGTAGCAGTTATTAAGATGGAAACTGAAACAGTGATTGTGATTCAGAATTCATGTAAAATGACGATGACTCCTTCAGGAGATCTATTTGCTTTAGGATTCTCTACTAAGGGAAGAAATCGCGGAGTAGGATTAAATAATGTGAAAGAACTACTAGATAAGTACAATAATATTATTTTAGAAACAGAGATGGAAGGCAGTACATTTAGACAAATCATTAGATTTAAGAGGGAATTTGAATGAAAGTTTTAATTTTAGAAGATGTTATTGAACATCAAGTGAGACTAGAGAGAATATTGGATGAAATTTCGAAAGAATCGAATATTCCAATATCATACAAGACAACGGGAAAAGTTCGTGAGTTCAAGGAATATATTGAAAACGACGAAGTAAACCAGCTTTATTTTCTAGATATTGATATTCATGGAATTGAGAAAAAAGGGTTTGAAGTTGCCCAGTTTATTCGTCATCACAATCCTTATGCTATTATCGTCTTTATCACCAGTCGATCAGAGTTTGCAACTCTAACCTATAAATACCAGGTATCAGCCTTAGATTTTGTTGATAAGGATATCAATGATGAGTTATTTAAGAAGAGAATTGAGCAAAATATCTTCTACACGAAGAGTATGTTACTTGAAAATGAAGATGTTGTAGATTATTTTGACTACAATTACAAGGGAAATGATTTAAAAATTCCTTACCATGACATTCTGTATATTGAAACGACAGGAGTTTCTCATAAATTGCGTATTATTGGTAAGAATTTTGCCAAAGAGTTTTACGGTACCATGACAGATATTCAGGAAAAGGACAAACATACTCAGAGATTTTATTCTCCTCATAAGTCATTTTTGGTAAATATAGGCAATATCAGAGAAATTGATCGAAAAAACCTAGAAATTGTTTTCTATGAAGACCATCGTTGTCCTATTTCAAGATTAAAAATTAGAAAATTGAAAGATATTCTAGAGAAAAAATCTCAAAAGTAATTGACAATTAGCAAGAAATTGATATAATGGTTATATCTGCTACAGATAGAAGGTCCGTTGGTCAAGGGGTTAAGACACCGCCTTTTCACGGCGGTAACACGGGTTCGAATCCCGTACGGACTATTTTATCCGCCATAGCTCAGTTGGTAGTAGCGCATGACTGTTAATCATGATGTCGTAGGTTCGAGTCCTACTGGCGGAGTATAGATAAAAGGGAACACAACCGTGTTCCTCTTTTTGCATCAATTCGTATCACCAAGCATCTTCATGAGGAAGTCTGTTATTTCTTGAGGACTTTCTTTTTTTCCATGTGCAATCCAAGTTTGGCAAACACCAAAAAGTGCGTGAGTTAGATAGATGCTACTGTATTCTAATTCAGTGGTATTGAGATTCAGTTGTATAAATCGTTTTTGTAAATCTGTACTGAGCATGATATGAAGTTTATTTCTTAAGAAATTTTGGATTTCTTTAGTTCCATTTTCAGAAAGAAGGGCAGCCAGAAGTGGTTCTGACTCTAGATATTCAAAGACTTCTAAAATAGCATCTTTTTTGTGATGAGCATGTTTTTGAAAAATATATTCAAATGTATGAAATAGCTTGCTTTGATAGTGCTCAATCATATCATACTTGTCCTTATAGTGAGTATAGAAGCTGGAACGACTAATTCCGGCTTTTTCTGCTAACTTGACAGTAGAAATTTGATCAAATGGTTGTTACATTAGTAATTGTACCATAGCATTTTCAATAGTTCGCTTTGTTTTTAAGCGTTTATTACTTTCTTGCATATTTCCTCCTTGTGAACAAATTGGACTGTATGTCTAAAAATTGATTTTTTATCTTGTAATTTAGATTTTTTAATGTATAATCTATTATATCATAATTTTAGACAATATGTTTAAAAAAGGAGAAACTATGTTTAAAGAATGGAAAGCAATTTTTAAAAAACCAACCTTTATTATTGTCATGATAGGGGTTTCTCTTATTCCCGCTCTGTACAATATCATATTTTTATCCTCAATGTGGGATCCATATGGTCAAGTGTCTGACTTACCTGTGGCAGTTGTCAATAATGATAAAGAGGCCTCTTATAATGGTAATAGCATGTCTATAGGAAAAGACATGGTGTCTAATTTAGAGCAAAATAAATCATTGGATTTTCATTTTGTAGATGAAGAAGAAGGTAAGAAGGGTCTAGAAAACGGTGATTATTATATGGTAGTGACTTTGCCAAGTGACTTGTCTGAAAAAGCAGCTTCAATTTTAACGAATCACCCAGAGCAAATGCAAATAGATTATCAGACTTCAAGTGGTCATAGCTTTATTGCCAGCAAGATGAGTGATTCTGCAATGACACAATTAAAGCAGAATGTTTCTACCAATGTAACCGAGACTTATACTAAAGCTTTATTCAACAAAATGGTCGATTTAAAGGATGGGATGAGTCAAGCAGCTTCTGGTAGTGAAAAATTAACTGATGGAGCGAATCAGTTAGTGGCAGGAAGTCAAACATTAACTACTAACCTACACTCTTTAGCAGATTCAAGTTTAACATTTTCAAATGGAACGGATCAGTTTACTAAAGGATTATCCTCTTATGTCTCTGGTGTTGAACAACTTCATCTTGGCTTAGGGAATTTTAATAGTGGTTTAATTACATATACTGGTGCAGTGAGTCAATTAGATAGCGGATTAGGTCAACTATCTTCTAAAAGCCCTGAATTAGTGAGGGGAATTAATCAATTATATACTGGTGTAGAGTCCTATACTGGCGGTGTTTCTCAGCTCAATGCTGGTCTTAATCAATTTTCATCTGGTGTTAGTGCCTACACGAATGGAGTGGGAAGTCTTGCAACAGGTGCTAATCAGTTATCTAATCAATCAGCTACACTTCGAATGGGGGTGGAGCAATTAAGTGAAGGGATTCAACAACTTTCTAGCAAGTTAGATGCTTCGTCTGAGCAAAAAGATCAAATTAATCAATTATCTTCTGGTCTGAATCAGTTAAATCAAGCCATTCAAAATATTGATGTTGGAGATACAAAAAAATTAGATTCTGTTTTATCAAGTATAGTATCTCTTTCTAATCAAATGTTAGCAAGTGCTCAGTCTGATAAAGCGACTACATTAGCCAATATTCAATCGACAGCAGCTTATCAATCTTTGACAAGTGAGCAACAAGCTGAGATAAGTGCTTCTGTATCTCAAAATTCGACTGATAGTATTCAATCGGCTCAGTCAATTATAGCTTTAGTACAAGGTTTACAGGGAGGATTAGAAAACTTACAAAATCAATCTTCTAATCTTTCAACATTAAAAGATCAAGCTAATCAAGTATTACCTATTGCTTCTACTTCTTTGACAGGATTGTCAAGTGGATTAACAGAAATACAGGGAGCAGTGACGAGTAAATTAGTTCCTGCCAGTCAGTCGATTACATCAGGTGTAAATGTATATACTGCAGGTGTTGATAAAGTTTCTCAGGGCGCAAGTCAACTAAGTGAAAAGAATTCCACCTTGACAGGTGGTTTGAATCAACTAGTTTCAGGCTCAAACACCTTGACACAAAAATCTTCTAGCTTGACAGCAGGAGTTGGTCAATTAGTTGAAAAAACTCCAGAATTAGTATCTGGCATTGAAAAATTATCAACTGGGTCCAATCAATTGAATCAAAAGAGTCAAGAATTAATGGCAGGAGTTGATAAATTACAATCAGGATCTGGTCAATTAGCAGACAAATCCAGTCAGTTACTTTCAGGTGCTTCTCAATTAGAGAATGGAGCTAATAAATTGGCAGATGGAGCTGGGAAACTTGCAGAAGGTGGAACAAAGTTAACTTCTGGATTGGAAGATTTACAGACAGGAGTTGCTTCTTTAGGACAAGGACTAAGTAATGCTAGTGATCAACTCAAATCAGCATCTACGGAATCTCAAAATGCAGAGATTTTGTCAAATCCACTCAGTCTTTCCAAAACAGATAATGATCAAGTTCCTGTAAATGGAATTGCAATGGCTCCTTATATGATATCAGTTGCTCTCTTTGTTGCAGCAATATCAACGAATATGATCTTTGCGAAGTTGCCTTCAGGACGTCATCCAGAGAGTCGTTGGGCTTGGTTGAAATCTCGATCTGAAATAAATGGTATTATAGCTGTTTTGGCAGGAATTTTGGTATATGGAGGAGTTCATCTTATTGGTCTAACGGCTAATCATGAGATGAGAACATTTATTCTCATTATCCTAACAAGTTTAGTATTCATGTCCATGGTGACCGCTTTAACAACATGGAATAGCCGTATAGGAGCTTTCTTTTCTCTTATTTTGCTTTTATTACAGTTAGAATCAAGTGCAGGTACTTACCCACTTGCTTTGACAAATGATTTCTTTAGAGCCATTAATCCTTGGTTACCAATGAGTTATTCAGTTTCGGGATTACGAGAAACAATCTCTATGACAGGAAATATTCATCAGCAAGTCATTTTCCTAGCTGTCATACTAGCTCTATTTACTGGTTTAGGTATGCTAGCCTATCAACCTAAGAAAATGGAAGAATATTAAAAAAATCGACCAATTGGTCGATTTTTTTATGTATTAGATGTCTTTCGTTTGTGATTATAAATTCCAAATAGTAAAAGTGAAGTAAAGGAACAGATTGATCCAGTAATAAAACCATTGGGAATAAAGGAAAGTGTAATAATTTCTTTTCCCTTAGGAACGTCAACTTTCATAAAGCCAGTTTGAGCTTGTTTAATCTCTATTTTCTTACCATCTTGGTAGGCAGACCAACCTTTGTCATAAGGAATGGTGAAAAAAATAGATGTATCTTGTTGGACATCATATGTAGCAAAAACCTTGTTTTTAGAAGTTGATACTGTTACAGGCTGTTCTTTAATTTTTTGAATTGCCTCAGTTAAAGTTTGGGTATCTAAACGATAGAAGGTAGGAGATTCAAATGATACTTGTGAATTTCCAGGGAAACTAACATAAATATTGAAAGTTTTTGTCTCTTTTGTATAACCTAGATTAAAGAAGGAGAAGACATTATCAGTTGTAAAAGTTTTCTTTTCTCCATTTACAAGGATGTCAACCTTTTTTTGTTTGTCATTAGAAAAGTGAAGGTTTGTGAAAGAAAGATAAACTTGGCTGTTTTCTGGCACTTCAATTTGATACTGGATTGCTGCATCCTCAGTTGAAGAACTTGTGACACTAATCAAATCATTAGTATTTTCTGTTTTGTCATAAGGTATTGGAGAAAAATAATCAAAATTGACGTTAGCAAGTTGATTTAAAAACGAGGCCTGATTATCCAAAGTGTGTTCATTGAACTTGACATCATTGTAAACAGATTGACTAGCAAATGCAATCGGAAGAGAGTATTGATTTTCATATAGGGTAAGATTATCTTTTTGATAGATATCTTTAAAACCATACTTATCAATAGGACTGTCTGAGATATTGTACTGGATACCAAATAAACTATCAGCCAAAATACTATTATTTGCATAGCGGAGATTGAGATTAGTCCCAGAGGATTTAAACCCGAGTTTATCCAAAGTAGAGCTTGCTGAACGATTTCGAACAGATGAAAATTGAGAGATTCCATTGTAGTTGAATTTCATACTGTCATTTCCTGTCTGAGTTTGTAGTTTTTCAGTACGAGTAAATTGATTTCCAATATCTGTTGAGAAAGATTCCATAGCTGGGATATCTCGATTATATGAACTTCGAGAAGCAAAACCCCATTCTTTAGCAATTCCGTCCATTTGAGATGAAGCATTTAAACTCATTTCAACCATTATAAATAAAGAGATTAGAATGGCAAATAGATTTACAGAGATAAACTTTTTGATAACTGCAAGGAGTAAAAGCGAATAGACAACCAAAAATTCAAGAGTAAGCAGAATATTCAAATCTGTTAAAAAAGAATAATGCGATTTTAGATAGATGGTAGCTAAAAATCCTGTTACTATAAGAAAAAGCGAAACTAAAAAATTCCAGATTTTAATTTCTTTCAGACGATTTAAGACTTCCGCTGCTGTGTAAATTAACAAGGTAGAGAAAATCCAAGCATAGCGATGTAAAAACATGTTTGGAGTATGCATGCCTTGCCAAAATAAATCAAGAACTTCAATATAAAAGCTTGCAATTAGAAATGTAAAGAAGATTGCATAGATAAGTTTCACATGAAACTTAATAGATTTCAGCGTAAAAAATAAAATGGTCAAAATAAAGGGAAGTAGTCCAACAAAAATCATTGGGATGGCCCCATACTTTGTTGTATCAAAGGAACCGATGAATTGCTTAGCAAAAAGATCAAGATACCAGCTACTTTCAGTTTGAAACTTTGTAACTTCAGTTAATTTTTCCCCATGTGTTTGTAAATCAAATAGAGTAGGAAGAGTCAGAATCAAACTAGCCATACCAGCTAAAAAGGAGATAACTATGAAATCAAGAACAGATGATTTTCGAGTCTTAAAGTCCCACGAAATTTGACAGAGATACCAGAAAATAAGAAACAATACTGTCATATATCCAAAATAATAGTTTTGGATAAATAAGATTGACAGACTTGTAAAGTACAATAGGAATTTCTTTTTAGTGATGAGTATCTGTAAACCAGTTATAATTAAAGGAATCAAGATAAAAACATCTAGCCAGGTTTTTATCTCTAATTGACTGACAGTGAAACTCATCAGAGCATAGGAAGTAGATAAAGCTAGTTTTAAAGGATTAGGAATCGATTGAAATAATTTATTTAAACTAAAGTAAGTTGACAGTCCAATCAATCCAAATTTTAAGAGAGTTGTCAGATAGACAGCATCTGGCATATTAGTTAGATCAAAAAAGTAAACTAGTGGTGAAAGGAAACTACCCAAGTAATAACTAGATAGGGCATAGAAATTCAATCCGAGGCCACTTGTAAAGGTGTAGAACAAACTACCATTTCCGTGTAGGATATTTCTTAGAGCTATATCAAAAATAACGTATTGATGAAACCCATCTCCTAATAGTGGAGATGTATCGCTATTCCAGTAGATACCTTGAGATAGATATACTCCTATCATAATGATTATGGGAATGATGAAAGAAACAAAATAGGTCCAATATGTTTTAAAAAATAATTTCATGTTACCTCATAAAATGTTAGAAAACTCAGCTGGTTAACCCAACTGAGTTTTGAATTTTTTTAGTCTTTCCAAAGTTCTTTAACTTTTGCTTGTACTTCTGCATTCTCTAGGAATTCATCATAGGTTTCATCGATACGGTCAATGACGCCATTTTTAGACAAGACAATGATATGGTTGGCTAGAGTTTGAATAAACTCGTGGTCATGGCTGGCAAAGATGATTGATTCTTTAAAGTTTTTCAATCCATCATTCAAGCTTGAGATAGATTCCAAGTCCAAGTGATTGGTTGGATCATCAAGTACAAGGACATTTGATTTTAAGAGCATGAGTTTTGAAAGCATGACACGAACTTTTTCTCCCCCTGACAAGACATTTACAGGTTTGTTAACCTCATCTCCAGAGAAGAGCATACGGCCGAGGAAGCCACGTAGGAAAGTATTGTCATCTTCTTCTTTACTTGCGAATTGACGCAACCAGTCAAGGATTGACTCTCCTCCTGCAAAATCTGCCGAGTTATCTTTTGGCAAGTAAGAACGGCTAGTAGTTACTCCCCACTTGACAGTTCCTTCATAGTCAATGTCCCCCATGATTGCACGAATTAATGCAGTCGTTTGGATGTCATTTTGTCCAATAAGCGCTGTCTTATCACCTGGACGCAAGATAAAGCTGATATTATCTAAAATAGTCTCACCATCAATCTTTACAGTTAGATTTTCTACTGTCAAGAGATCATTACCAATCTCACGTTCCGCTTTAAAGTTGATAAATGGATATTTACGACTAGATGGTACAATTTCTTCAAGTTCAATCTTATCAAGCATTTTCTTACGTGATGTTGCTTGCCTTGATTTAGAAGCATTAGCAGAGAAACGAGCAACGAATTCTTGCAATTGTTTAATTTTTTCTTCTGCTTTAGCATTACGGTCTGCTAGCAATTTAGCAGCGAGTTCAGAAGATTCCTTCCAGAAGTCATAGTTTCCGACATAGAGTTTGATTTTTCCGAAGTCAAGGTCGGCCATGTGAGTACATACTTTGTTTAAGAAGTGACGGTCGTGTGATACTACGATAACGGTGTTATCAAAATCAATCAAGAAGTCTTCTAGCCATGTAATTGATTGGATATCCAAACCATTGGTCGGCTCGTCCAAAAGAAGGACATCTGGTTTACCAAAAAGTGCTTTGGCGAGGAGAACCTTTACTTTTTCACCGTTGGCCAATTCGCTCATATTTTGATAGTGCAATTCTTCTGGGATATTTAGGTTTTGAAGGAGTTGAGAGGCTTCACTTTCTGCTTCCCATCCCCCAAGCTCGGCAAACTCTCCTTCAAGTTCGGCAGCACGCACTCCATCTTCGTCTGAGAAATCTTCCTTCATGTAGATGGCATCTTTCTCTTTCATGATGCTATAAAGTTTTTCATTTCCCATGATAACAACATCAATGGCACGTTCATCTTCATAGTCAAAGTGATTTTGACGAAGAACAGAGAGACGTTCATCTGGACCAAGAGAGATGTGACCAGTAGTAGGTTCGATATCTCCAGCTAAAATTTTTAAAAAGGTTGATTTTCCGGCACCATTAGCACCGATCAATCCGTAAGTATTTCCTTCTGTAAATTTGATATTGACATCATCAAAAAGTTTGCGATCACTAAAACGTAGTGAAACATCAGATACTGTAAGCAATGTTTTTCTCCTATATATGTAATATATTTATTCTACTAGAAAATACGGAAATATTCAAATTTTTATCTATCAATTTTGTGTAAATTAAATTTACAGCATACTTTACACAAATCCGTAAATAGCAAGGCTGATTTATTTTGATAAATTACGGTTATTTCATTAAAAAAATGCTATAATTGAAGGGACTATATCGAAGGAGAACAAAATGACTAAACCCATTATTTTAACAGGAGACCGTCCAACAGGAAAATTGCATATTGGACATTATGTTGGAAGTCTCAAAAATCGAGTATTATTACAGGAAGAGGATAAGTATGATATGTTTGTGTTCTTGGCTGACCAACAAGCTTTGACAGATCATGCTAAAGACCCTCAAACCATTGTAGAGTCTATCGGAAATGTAGCTTTGGATTACCTTGCAGTTGGATTGGATCCAAGTAAATCAACTATCTTTATTCAAAGCCAAATTCCAGAATTAGCTGAGTTGTCTATGTATTATATGAATTTAGTGTCATTAGCACGTTTGGAGCGCAATCCAACTGTCAAGACAGAAATTGCTCAGAAGGAATTTGGAGAAAGCATTCCGACAGGATTTTTGGTTTATCCAATTGCACAAGCAGCTGACATCACAGCCTTTAAGGCCAACTATGTTCCTGTTGGGACAGATCAGAAACCAATGATTGAGCAGACTCGTGAAATTGTTCGTTCTTTTAACAATGCATATAACTGTGATGTCTTGGTAGAACCGGAAGGTATTTATCCAGAAAATGAGAGAGCAGGGCGTTTGCCTGGTTTAGATGGAAATGCTAAAATGTCTAAATCACTCAATAATGGTATTTATTTAGCTGATGATGCGGATACTTTGCGTAAAAAAGTGATGAGTATGTATACAGATCCAGATCATATCCGCGTTGAGGATCCAGGTAAAATTGAAGGAAATATGGTTTTCCATTATCTAGATGTTTTTGGTCGCCCAGAAGATGCTCAAGAAATTGCCGAAATGAAAGAACATTATCAACGAGGTGGTCTTGGTGATGTGAAGACCAAGCGTTATCTACTTGAAATATTAGAACGTGAACTTGGTCCTATTCGTGAGCGCCGTATCGAATTTGCTAAGGATATGGGAGAAGTTTATAATATGCTTCAAAAAGGTAGTGAAAGAGCGCGTGAAGTTGCAGGTCAAACCCTATCTGAGGTTAAAGGGGCAATGGGACTTCAGTACTTTAACTAAATTTATTTTACAAGAAACTATCATTTCTATCTCAAAGAAAAGATAGTTTTTTATTTACCCCTGTAACATTTGACAAATTTTTATAGAATGGTATGATAGATACAATATAAAAAGAGTCAAGCTCAAAAAGAAAGAAAAGAGGAAACTTCGAATGTCTAATTGGGACACTAAATTTTTGAAAAAAGGTTTTACCTTTGATGATGTATTGCTTATTCCAGCTGAAAGTCATGTGTTGCCTAACGATGCAGATTTAACAACTAAATTGGCAGATAATTTGACTTTAAATATCCCAATTATTACCGCTGCCATGGACACAGTTACAGAGAGTCAAATGGCTATTGCTATTGCTCGTGCAGGCGGTCTCGGAGTTATCCATAAAAACATGTCAATTGCTCAACAAGCAGACGAGGTTCGCAAGGTAAAACGTTCTGAAAATGGAGTTATTATTGATCCGTTCTTCTTGACGCCTGAACATACAATTGCTGAAGCTGATGAGCTTATGGGACGTTACCGCATCAGTGGTGTTCCAGTTGTTGAAACACTTGAAAATCGTAAATTAGTTGGTATTTTGACAAACCGAGATCTTCGTTTTATTTCAGACTATAACCAACCAATCTCAAATCATATGACTAGTGAAAATCTTGTTATTGCTCCTGTGGGTACAGATCTTGCAACAGCTGAGAGCATTCTTCAAGAGCACCGTATTGAAAAACTTCCTTTGGTAGATGAAGAAGGTCGCCTTTCTGGTTTGATTACTATCAAAGATATTGAAAAAGTTATTGAGTTTCCAAATGCGGCGAAAGATGAGTTTGGTCGTCTTCTAGTTGCAGGTGCAGTAGGTGTTACTTCAGATACATTTGAACGTGCAGAGGCTCTTTTTGAAGCAGGAGCGGATGCGATTGTTATTGATACTGCACATGGTCATTCTGCAGGTGTCTTGCGTAAAATTGCTGAGATTCGTGCTCACTTCCCAGATCGTACTTTGATTGCTGGAAATATTGCTACTGCTGAGGGAGCGCGCGCACTTTACGAAGCAGGTGTAGACGTTGTCAAGGTTGGGATTGGACCAGGTTCAATCTGTACAACTCGTGTGATTGCTGGTGTTGGTGTTCCGCAAGTAACAGCTATCTATGATGCTGCAGCTGTTGCGCGTGAATATGGTAAAACGATCATTGCTGACGGTGGAATCAAGTATTCTGGAGATATTGTAAAAGCCCTTGCTGCAGGTGGAAATGCAGTTATGCTTGGATCTATGTTTGCTGGAACAGATGAAGCACCAGGTGAAACTGAAATCTTCCAAGGGCGTAAGTTCAAGACTTACCGTGGTATGGGATCAATCGCAGCAATGAAGAAAGGTTCAAGCGATCGTTACTTCCAAGGTTCTGTCAATGAAGCAAACAAACTTGTTCCAGAAGGAATTGAAGGTCGTGTTGCTTATAAAGGTGCGGCAGCTGATATTGTCTTCCAAATGATTGGAGGTATTCGCTCTGGTATGGGTTACTGTGGTGCAGCTAACCTTAAAGAACTACACGATAATGCTCAATTTATTGAAATGTCTGGTGCTGGTTTGAAAGAAAGCCACCCTCATGACGTACAAATTACTAATGAGGCACCAAATTATTCTATGTAAAAAACAATGAAAAGAACTCCCGTGGAAATAGGAGTTCTTTTACAATGTTGTCAATTATAATTTACAGAAACTTTACCATCCTGAATAGTGAAGATACTTAGATTTTCTGGCAGATTTTGAAGATGGTCTAAGCTTGTTGTTGTGATAAAAGTTTGGATTGAATGAGAAATCGTTTCTAATAATTTTAGTTGTCTAGTGTTGTCAAGTTCGCTCATGACATCGTCAAGCAGTAATATTGGAGATTCTGTAGTAACGCTTTCCATTAATTCGATTTCTGCTAATTTTATCGAGAGGACGAGACTGCGATGTTGACCTTGACTTCCAAAACTAGCATCCATCCCATTTATATAAAAAGAAATGTCATCTCGATGAGGACCGACACCAGTATTCTTTTTAAATAAATCTCTGGATCTACTTTTTTCTAAAGCAATTTTGAAAGATTCGGATAAGTTTTGATTGTCAGTTATATTGACAGAAGATTGATAGGATATTGACAACTCTTCAATCTGATTAGAGAGTTCAAAATGTTTCTTACGCCCAAATGATTCTAGTTTTTTTATGAAATCTAAGCGGTGATTCATTACACGACATCCATAATCAACTAGCTGATCATCCAACACTGAAAGGAAGGTTTCATCTATTGTTTGAGCTGATTTTAGATAGGTATTTCTTTGCTTAAGAATATGGTTATAATTGGTTAAATCTGATAAATAGATTGGCTTAATTTGTCCAAGCTCCATATCAATGAATTTTCGTCGAACTGAAGGTGCTCCTTTAATTAGTTGTAAATCTTCAGGAGCAAATAAGACAACATTCATGTGTCCTACGTAATCTGAAAGTCGTGCCTGTTTTAAGTGATTCACTTTTGTCACACGTCCTTTTTGTGTTAGTTCGATTTCGAGAGGAATGGATCCAGTTTTTTTCTGAACAAGACCTGAAAGGTGAAGTTGTTCCTCATTAAAATGAATGAGATTTTTATCTGTTCGAGTTCGATGACTACGTGTTAAGGCTAAAAAATAGATAGCCTCTAACATATTTGTTTTTCCTTGTGCATTGCGTCCTAAAAAGACATTTAATTTAGGATTAAAGTCTATTTTCGTCTCTTTGTAGTTACGAAAAGTCTTGAGAGATAGGTGTTGTAGCCACATGATTATCTACCAGGGAATCGCGGAGCTTGTTTGCTTTTGGGTGATGAAGTAGGTTTTGATTTATCTTTTTTTACACCCTTATTCATCTCCTTAACAAGTTTAGCAATTCGTTCTTTTTCAACTTTATCAGCTTGGTATTCCTCTTGCTCATCAGACGTAGGTTGTGTCAACAAGATGTCAATATTCATGTCAGGGATGTCAACTTTATCACCAATACGAAGTTTTTTACCACGACGACTCTCTAATTCCCCATTAAAGTAAACAGAATGTTCAGAGAGAAATGATTTGATAGCTCCTCCACTATGTGTAATTCCAAGTTCTTTGAGTAGTGCTTGGAGGGTAATAAATTCTTCAAATAATTTGTATTCCATAATCCACCTCAATCTTTGGTATTATACCATATTTTCCTAAAAATAGTGAGAGAAACAGGGAGAAATGTAAGCGATTTTTATTTCAAAAGTGTTACAGAGAACAAGAAAATTTCAGGTTTTCGTGATATAATAGAAGTCTGTATATAAGGAGGTAAATCATGGAGTTAGTGCATGGAATTTCAACACATTTTATCCAATCAAAAAAGTTTAAAACGAACAAAATCACCGTGCGTTTTACCGCTCCATTATCTCTTGATACGATTGCAGGTCGCATGTTGAGTGCGAGTATGCTAGAGACTGCTAATCAGATGTATCCTACTGCTCAAGATTTGAGAAAACATTTGGCCAGTCTATATGGTACAGATATGTCAACCAATTGTTTCAGAAGAGGGCAAAGTCATATTGTAGAATTGACATTTAACTATGTTCGTGATGAGTTTTTAAGTAAGAAAAATGTGCTAACTTCTCAGGTTTTGGAACTTTTAAAAGAAACTCTTTTTTCCCCCGTAGTAGTTGATAATGGATTTGATCCAGCCTTATTTGAAATTGAGAAAAAGCAATTGCTAGCAAGTTTAGCAGCTGATATGGATGATTCTTTTTATTTTGCACATAAAGAATTAGACAAATTATTTTTTCATGATGAACGTCTCCAATTGGAATATAGTGATTTACGAAATCGTATTTTGGTTGAAACTCCACAAAGTTCTTATTCTTGTTTCAAAGAATTTTTGGCCAATGATCGAATAGATTTCTTTTTCTTAGGTGATTTTAATGAGGTCGAAATTCAAAATGTATTAGAATCATTTGGCTTTAAAGGTCGAGAAGGAGATGTGACGATTCAGTATTGTCAACCTTATTCCAATATTCTTCAGGAAGGTATGGTTCGAAAAAATGTGGGACAATCCATTTTGGAATTAGGTTATCATTGTCCTTCTAAATATGGTGATGAGCAATATTTACCCATGATTGTAATGAATGGTTTACTTGGTGGATTTGCTCACTCTAAACTATTTACAAATGTCCGTGAAAATGCTGGATTGGCTTATACTATTTCAAGTCAGCTCGATTTGTTTAGTGGATTCTTGAGGATGTATGCTGGCATTGATCGAGAAAATAGGAATCAGGCTCGAAAAATGATGAATAATCAACTGCTTGATTTAAAAAAAGGTTATTTTACAGAGCTTGAGCTAGAGCAGACCAAGGAAATGATTCGTCGGTCTTTGTTGCTTTCTCAAGATAATCAATTTTCATTGATTGAACGTGCTTATCAAAATGCCTTACTTGGAAAATCTTCAGCAGACTTTAAAGGTTGGATTGCAAAATTCGAGCAAGTTGACAAAGATGCTATTTGTAGAGCAGCTAGTAATGTGAAATTACAAGCAATTTACTTTATGGAAGGAATAGAATGACAAAGGTTGTTTTTGAAGAAAAGTACTATCCAGCTGTAAAAGAAAAGGTTTATCGAACTCGTTTGTCCAACGGATTGACAGTTGCTCTTTTGCCTAAAAAGGAATTTAAAGAGGTTTACGGGAGTGTAACTGTACAGTTTGGTTCGGTAGATACGCTTGTCACAGAAGTTGACGGAGATGTAAAACAATATCCTGCGGGAATTGCTCATTTTCTTGAACATAAATTATTTGAAAGAGAAGATTCTAGTGATTTGATGTCGGCTTTTACGAGTCTAGGTGCGGATAGCAATGCCTTTACAAGCTTTACAAAAACAAGTTATCTTTTTTCGGCAACGGATCATTTTTTAGAAAATTTAGATTTACTTGATGAATTGGTAACATCAGCACACTTTACTGAAGATTCCATTTTAAGAGAGCAGGATATTATCCAGCAAGAACGAGAAATGTATCAAGATGATCCAGATTCATGTTTATTCTTTTCAACTTTAGCGAATTTATATCCTGCCACACCTTTAGCAACTGATATAGTTGGCAGTGAGGAGTCCATTTCCCAAATAAATCTAACTAATTTGCAAGAAAATTTTACAAGATTTTACAAACCTGTAAACATGTCTCTGTTTTTAGTTGGTAATTTTGATGTGGATCAAGTACAGGACTATTTTGAAAGAAAAGAACTGGAAGATTTAGATGTTCAGGAAGTAGCAAGAGAAAAGTTTGTTTTACAAGCTGTAAAGCAAACAGACAGTATGAGAATGGAAGTGTCTTCTCCTAAACTAGCGATTGGGATTAGAGGTAATCGAGAAGTTGATGAGGCGGATTGCTATCGACATCATATTTTATTAAAATTATTGTTTGCAATGATGTTTGGTTGGACTTCGGATCGTTTTCAAAAATTATATGAATCAGGTAAAATTCATGCGTCCTTATCTCTGGAAGTTGAAGTAACAAGTCGCTTTCATTTTGTTATGTTGACAATGGATACAAAAGAGCCAGTTGCTTTATCTCATCAGTTTAAAAAGGCTATTCGTAATTTCACAAAGGATTTAGATATTACAGAGGATCATTTAGATATTATCAAAAGAGAGATGTTTGGAGAATTTTTCAGTAGCATGAACTCTCTTGAATTTATTGCAACGCAATATGATGCTTTTGGACAAGGTGAGACAATCTTTGATTTGCCGAAAATTTTACAGGAAATTACTGTAGAGGGTGTCCTTGATGCTGGACACCATTTAATAGATGATGGTGACATAGTTGATTTTACAATATTTCCATCATAGTAACCTATCATAATTGATACTAGAAAGAAGGAATGACAAGTATGAGGAAAAAAACAATTGGTGAGGTTTTACGTTTAGCTAGAACCAACCAAGGGTTAACTTTAGAAGAATTACACAAAAAAACAGAAATTCAGTTGGATATGTTGGAGGCAATGGAAGCTGATGATTTTGATCAACTTCCTAGTCCATTTTATACTCGTTCTTTTTTGAGAAAGTATGCGTGGGCAGTTGAACTTGATGAGCGAATTATCTTGGATGCTTATGATTCTGGGACCATGATTACTTATGAGGAAGTAGATGTTGATGAAGACGAGTTGACAGGCAGGAGACGTTCCAGTAAGAAAAATAAGGCATCATTTTTACCTTTATTTTATTTTATACTCTTTGCACTATCGATTGTTATTTTTGTGACCTATTATGTTTGGAATTATCTCCAGACTCAACCGGAGCGTTCGTCTGCGTCTAGTTATAGTGTGGTTCAAGCAATAAGCTCGACTAGTTCTGTAACTTCATCTTCAAGCAGTAGTTCATCAAGTAGTTCTTCGAATATGGAACCAGCTATAACGGTATCAGGTGAAGGAAATAGAGTAGAAGTTGCTTATAAAACGAGCAAGGAAACTGCAAAATTGCAATTATCAGTCTTAGATGCTAGAAGTTGGGTTAGTGTTTCAGAAAGTGAGCTTGAGGGTGGTGTGACCTTATCACCGGATAATAAAAGTGCGGAAACAACAGTTTCAACTAAAAATTCTGTAATCATTACTTTAGGTGTTGTCAAAGGTGTCGCTTTAACAGTAGATAATCAGACTGTTGACTTATCGAAATTAACAGCTCAGACTGGACAGATCACTGTAACCTTTACTAAAAATTAAGGAAAAATAAATGAAAAAAGAACAAATTCCAAATCTCTTAACAATAGGTCGAATTCTCTTTATACCTATTTTTATCTTTATTTTAACAGTAGGAAATTCGATAGAGAGTCATATGGTAGCAACTATTATCTTTGCTATTGCCAGTATTACAGACTATTTAGATGGATATTTAGCTCGTAAATGGAATGTGGTTAGTAATTTTGGTAAATTTGCAGATCCTATGGCGGATAAGCTACTAGTTATGTCGGCTTTTATTATGCTGATTGAGTTAGGAATGGCTCCAGCTTGGATTGTTGCAGTGATTATCTGTCGTGAGTTGGCTGTGACAGGTTTAAGACTTTTATTAGTTGAAACTGGTGGAACAGTTTTAGCAGCAGCAATGCCTGGAAAAATTAAAACTTTTAGTCAGATGTTTGCCATTATTTTCTTGCTATTACATTGGACTTTGCTTGGTCAAGTTCTACTTTATGTAGCCTTGTTTTTCACTATCTACTCTGGCTATGATTATTTCAAGGGTAGTGCCTATGTATTTAAAGGGACATTTGGTTCGAAATGAAATCAGTAATTGATGTAAAAAATCTTTCTTTTCGCTATAAGGAAAGTCAGGAATATTACGATGTGAAGGATATTACGTTTCACGTGAAACGTGGAGAATGGCTTTCGATTGTAGGGCATAATGGTAGTGGTAAATCAACGACGGTTCGCTTAATTGATGGCTTACTGGAAGCAGAATCCGGAGAGATTGTAATTGATGGCCAACGGCTGACTGAGGAAAATGTTTGGAATATACGTCGTCAAATCGGTATGGTTTTTCAAAATCCAGACAATCAATTTGTTGGAGCGACTGTTGAAGATGATGTTGCCTTTGGTTTGGAAAATCAGGGACTTTCTCGTCAAGAAATGAAAAAGAGAGTGGAAGAAGCTCTGGATTTGGTTGGCATGTTGGACTTTAAAAAGAGAGAGCCAGCGCGTCTATCAGGTGGCCAAAAGCAACGTGTGGCTATTGCAGGTGTTGTAGCCCTAAGACCAGCTATTTTAATCTTAGATGAAGCAACGAGTATGTTGGATCCTGAGGGACGTAGAGAACTGATTGAGACAGTAAAAGGAATTCGGAAAGACTATGATATGACGGTCATTTCCATTACACATGATTTGGAAGAAGTTGCCATGAGTGATCGTGTGTTGATCATGAAAAAAGGGTCAATTGAATCAACTAGTAGTCCAAGGGAGCTTTTCTCTCGAAATGATTTGGATCAAATTGGATTAGACGATCCTTTTGCTAATCAATTAAAACATTCTTTGAGCCAGAATGGCTATGATTTGCCTGAAAATTATTTGACAGAAAGTGAGCTAGAAGATAAGCTATGGGAATTGCTCTAGAAAATGTGAGTTTTACGTATCAAGAAGGGACTCCCTTAGCGTCAACAGCTTTGTCAGATGTTTCTTTGACGATTGAAGATGGTTCTTATACGGCCTTAATTGGCCACACAGGTAGTGGTAAATCAACTATTTTACAACTATTAGATGGTTTATTGGTGCCAAGCCAAGGGAGTGTGCGGGTTTTTGATACCTTAATCACCTCGACTTCTAAAAATAAAGATATTCGTCAAATTAGAAAACAGGTTGGCTTGGTATTTCAGTTTGCTGAAAATCAGATTTTTGAAGAAACGGTTTTGAAGGATGTTGCTTTTGGACCGCAAAATTTTGGAGTTTCTGAAGAAGATGCGGAGCAGATTGCGCGTGAGAAACTGGCTCTGGTTGGAATTGATGAATCACTTTTTGATCGTAGTCCGTTTGAGCTATCAGGTGGACAAATGAGACGTGTCGCCATTGCAGGCATACTTGCCATGGAACCAGCTATATTAGTCTTAGATGAACCCACAGCAGGCCTAGATCCCCTGGGAAGAAAAGAGCTGATGAATTTGTTCAAAAAACTCCACCAGTCAGGGATGACCATTGTCTTGGTAACGCATTTGATGGATGATGTTGCTGAATATGCGAACCAGGTATATGTGATGGAAAAGGGACGTTTAGTTAAGTTTGGTAAACCTAGTGATGTCTTTCAAGATGTTGTTTTTATGGAAGAAGTTCAGTTGGGAGTACCTAAAATTACAGCTTTTTGTAAACGATTGGCTGATAGAGGCGTGTCATTTAAACGATTACCGATTAAGATAGAGGAGTTCAAGGAGTCGCTAAATGGATAGTATGATTTTGGGGCGTTATATCCCAGGGGATTCGATAGTTCACCGATTGGATCCACGCAGCAAATTACTGGCTATGATGCTACTGATTTTGATCGTTTTTTGGGCTAATAATCCCTTGACGAATCTGATTCTTTTTATAGCGACAGGGATCTTTATTGCCTTGTCAGGAGTATCTCTTTCATTTTTTATTCAGGGCTTGAAGTCTATGTTTTTCTTGATTGCCTTCACAACTATTTTTCAACTGTTTTTCATTTCTAATGGGAATGTTTTATTTGAGTTTTCGTTTGTGAGAATCACGGATTATGCTTTGCAACAAGCTGGAATTATCTTTTGTCGCTTTGTATTGATTATTTTCTTTTCTACTTTGTTAACCTTAACGACCATGCCCTTAAGTTTGGCATCAGCTGTCGAAGCTCTATTAGCACCTTTAAAGAGTATGAAAGTTCCAGTTCATGAAATTGGATTGATGCTGTCTATGAGTTTGCGTTTTGTCCCAACCTTGATGGATGATACGACGCGGATTATGAATGCACAGAAAGCGCGTGGAGTGGATTTTGGAGAAGGAAGTATTGTTCAAAAGGTGAAGGCTATGATTCCCATTTTGATTCCTCTTTTTGCGACAAGTTTAAAACGTGCGGATTCCTTGGCTATCGCAATGGAAGCGCGTGGTTATCAGGGTGGAAAAGGCAGAAGTCAATATCGACAATTGAAATGGACTCGAAAGGATACGCTGACCATTCTTGTTATTATCATACTTGGTTGTTGCTTATTTTTCTTAAAATCTTAGTAGCTTTCAGGAATTGATAAAAAGTTACTGTAACAGTTTTTGATATAAAGGTAGGGATATGAACCGTTTTAAAAAATCAAAATATGTCATTATTGTTTTTGTCACTGTTCTGCTTGTGTCAGCTCTCTTAGCGACGACTTATTCAAGTACAATTGTGACAAGATTAGGAGATGGAATCTCAGTGGTTGATAGGGTTGTGCAAAAACCTTTTCAGTGGTTTGATTCTGTCAAATCAGATTTGGCTCATTTGACACGCACTTATAATGAAAATGAAAGTTTGAAGAAACAGATTTACCAATTAGAAGTTAAATCAAATGAGGCGGAAAGTTTAAAGATGGAAAATGAACAACTGCGCCAATTGCTTGATATGAAGTCCAAATTGCAAGCTACAAAGACTTTGGCAGCAGATGTTATTATGCGATCTCCGGTATCTTGGAAGCAGGAGTTGACCTTAGATGCAGGCAAATCAAAAGGGGCTTCTGAGAATATGTTAGCAATTGCAAATGGTGGCTTGATTGGGAGTGTCTCAAAAGTAGAGGAGAACTCTACCATGGTCAACCTTCTGACAAATACGGAAAATGCTGATAAGATTTCTGTTAAAATTCAACATGGTTCTACTACAATTTATGGAATTATTGTTGGCTATGACAAGGAAAATGAAGTTCTAAAAATTAGTCAATTAAATAGTAGTAGCGATATTAGTGCAGGAGATAAGGTGACCACTGGTGGATTAGGAAACTTTAACGTTGCTGATATTCCTGTTGGTGAAGTGGTTGCCACAACGCATAGTACGGACTACTTGACACGAGAAGTAACTGTTAAATTAAGTGCAGATACTCATAATGTGAGTGTGATAGAATTAGTGGGGAATTCATAATGAGACAGTTGAAGCGAGTTGGAGTATTTTTATTGCTTCCTTTCTTTGTTCTAATTGATGCCCATATTAGCCAGCTTTTGGGCTCATTTTTTCCCCATGTACAGTTAGCCAGTCATTTTCTATTTTTGTTTCTCTTATTTGAGACGATTGAAGTATCAGAGTATTTCTATTTAGCTTATTGTTTTGTAGTGGGTTTGGTTTATGACATTTACTTTTTCCACTTGATAGGGATTGCGACTTTGTTGTTCGTCTTGTTGGGAGTATTTCTCCATAAATTTAATAGTGTTATTTTATTGAATCGTTGGACGAGAATGTTGGCAATTATTGTCATGACTTTTCTATTTGAGATGGGAGCTTATATACTTGCATTAGTGGTAGGTTTAACTGTGGATAGTATGTCTTTATTTATAGTCTATAGTTTAGTACCATCAATGATTTTGAACCTTATATGGATGATTATCTTTCAGTTTATTTTTGAAAAATTTTACCTATAAGAAAGAAATAAAAATGTAACAAAGGCGTAATATTCATTAGGCCTTTTTTTGGTATACTAGTAGTGTCTTTAAAAGAAGGAGTATCTACGAAATATGAAGAAAAAAATCTTAGCGTCACTTTTACTAAGTACAGTAATGGTTTCTCAAGTAGCTGTTTTAACAACTGCGCATGCAGAAACGACTGATGACAAAATTGCTGCTCAAGATAATAAAATTAGTAACTTAACAGCACAACAACAAGAAGCCCAAAAACAAGTTGATCAAATTCAGGAGCAAGTATCTGCTATTCAAACAGAGCAATCAAACTTGCAATCTGAAAATGATAGACTACAAGCAGAATCTAAAAAGCTTGAGGGTGAAATTACAGAACTTTCTAAGAATATTGTATCTCGCAATGATTCATTGCAAAAACAAGCTCGTAGTGCTCAAACAAATGGAGCTGCAACAAATTACATCAATACAATTGTAAACTCAAAATCAATTACAGAAGCTATTTCACGTGTTGCTGCAATGAGTGAGATCGTATCTGCAAACAACAAGATGTTGGAACAACAAAAAGCAGATAAAAAAGCTATTTCTGAAAAACAAGTAGCAAATAATGATGCTATCAATACAGTTATTGCAAATCAGCAAAAACTAGCTGATGATGCTCAAACATTAACTACAAAACAAGCAGAGTTGAAAGCTGCCGAATTGAATCTTGCTGCTGAAAAGGCTACTGCAGAGGATGAAAAAGCAAGTTTACTTGAGAAAAAAGCTGCAGCGGAAGCGGAAGCTAAAGCAGCTGCAGAAGCAGAAGCTGCTTATAAAGCTAAACAAGCAAGTCAACAACAAACAGTCGTTGCTTCTGGAAATACAACTTTTACAGCAGAAGTTCAAGCAGTATCTAGCTCATCTGAATCATCTTCAAGTTACGCACCTGCATCAGTAAAACATCGTCCAACATACAGTACAAATGCTTCAAGTTATCCAACTGGTGAGTGTACATGGGGAGCTAAAACCTTGGCCCCTTGGGCTGGAGACTACTGGGGTAATGGAGCACAGTGGGCTACAAGTGCAGCTGCAGCAGGATTCCGTACAGGATCTACACCTCAAGTTGGCGCGATTGCATGTTGGAATGACGGTGGATATGGACACGTAGCAGTAGTTACAGCTGTTTCATCATCAACAAGTATCCAAGTATCTGAATCAAACTATGGTGGAAATCGTACAATCGGAAATAAACGTGGATGGTTCAATCCTACTACAACTTCAGAAGGTTTTGTAACATATATCTATCCAAACTAATGAATGAAACGAAGAGGCTCTATTCGAGTCTCTTTTATGATTTATATAGTTAACTTACTTTAAAAATCTACTAAAATAGCTTGAAAATATTGAAAAAGTATGGTAAAATGAAATTTGTCGTGTGAACGATAATACTCATTCTTGATGAATTGTGAAACAGTTGCCCTTGGGTCGTTTTGCGAGTTGAAGTCAAGAAGAGGAAAAAACAAAAAGGAGAAATACTCATGGCAGTAATTTCAATGAAACAACTTCTTGAGGCTGGTGTACACTTTGGTCACCAAACTCGTCGCTGGAACCCTAAGATGGCTAAATACATCTTCACTGAACGTAACGGAATCCACGTTATCGACTTGCAACAAACTGTAAAATACGCTGACCAAGCTTACGATTTCATGCGTGATGCAGCAGCTAACGATGCAGTTGTATTGTTCGTTGGTACTAAGAAACAAGCAGCTGATGCAGTTGCTGAAGAAGCAGTACGTTCAGGTCAATACTTCATCAACCACCGTTGGTTGGGTGGAACTCTTACAAACTGGGGAACAATCCAAAAACGTATCGCTCGTTTGAAAGAAATCAAACGTATGGAAGAAGATGGAACTTTCGAAGTTCTTCCTAAGAAAGAAGTTGCACTTCTTAACAAACAACGTGCACGTCTTGAAAAATTCTTGGGTGGTATCGAAGACATGCCTCGTATCCCAGATGTTATGTACGTAGTTGACCCACATAAAGAGCAAATCGCTGTTAAAGAAGCTAAGAAATTGGGAATCCCAGTTGTAGCGATGGTTGACACAAACACTGATCCAGATGATATCGATGTAATCATCCCAGCTAACGATGATGCTATCCGCGCTGTTAAATTGATCACAGCTAAATTGGCTGACGCTATCATCGAAGGACGTCAAGGTGAAGATGCAACAGCAGTTGAAGCAGAATTTGCAGCTTCTGAAGCTCAAGCAGATTCAATCGAAGAAATCGTTGAAGTTGTAGAAGGCGACAACGCTTAATTCATATAAATAGTAATTACCTAGGAGGGCGGGGCTTAGCCCGGCTCTCCTATTTTTAAAAAATATAGGAGAATCAAAATGGCAGAAATTACAGCTAAACTTGTAAAAGAGTTGCGTGAAAAATCTGGTGCCGGTGTTATGGACGCTAAAAAAGCGCTTGTAGAAACAGACGGTGACATCGAAAAAGCGATTGAATTGCTTCGTGAAAAAGGTATGGCTAAGGCAGCTAAGAAAGCTGACCGTGTTGCTGCAGAAGGTTTGACTGGTGTTTACGTTAACGGTAATGTTGCAGCAGTTATTGAAGTAAACGCTGAAACTGACTTCGTTGCGAAAAATGCTCAATTCGTTGAATTGGTAAATACTACAGCTAAAGTCATTGCAGAAGGAAAACCTGCTAACAACGAAGAAGCTCTTGCTTTGACAATGCCTTCAGGTGAAACTCTTGAAGCTGCATACGTATCTGCAACAGCAACTATCGGAGAAAAAATCTCATTCCGTCGCTTTGCATTGATTGAAAAAACAGACGCACAACACTTTGGAGCATACCAACATAACGGTGGACGTATCGGTGTTATTTCAGTTGTTGAAGGTGGAGACGAAGCTCTTGCTAAACAATTGTCAATGCATATCGCAGCGATGAAACCAACAGTTCTTTCTTATAAAGAATTGGATGAGCAATTCGTTAAAGATGAGTTGGCACAATTGAACCACGTTATCGACCAAGACAACGAAAGCCGTGCAATGGTTAACAAACCAGCTCTTCCACACTTGAAATATGGATCAAAAGCACAATTGACTGATGATGTTATTGCCCAAGCTGAAGCTGACATCAAAGCTGAATTGGCTGCAGAAGGCAAACCAGAAAAAATCTGGAACAAAATCATCCCAGGTAAAATGGATCGCTTCATGCTTGATAACACTAAAGTTGACCAAGCTTACACACTTCTTGCACAAGTATACATCATGGATGACAGCAAGACAGTTGAAGCATACCTTGAATCAGTTAACGCTTCAGTAGTTGAGTTCGCTCGCTTTGAAGTTGGTGAAGGTATCGAAAAAGCTGCAAACGACTTCGAAGCTGAAGTTGCAGCTACAATGGCAGCAGCCTTGAATAACTAATAATAAAAAGGAAGCCAAATTGCTTCCTTTTTTCTATGCAGTCGATCTTTATAGGGAGATGTTCCTACTTTTAAGGTATAAATAAAAAGCCCTATAATAAGGGCTAAGTGTATTTAGGAGACTACACTTCAAATTCATAGAGTGCTGTAGACAAATAACGTTCACCGTTATCTGGTGCTAGAGCAAGAACCTTCTTACCTGTACCTAATTTCTTAGCAACTTCAATGGCTCCATAGATAGCTGCAGCTGAAGAAATACCAACAAGGAAGCCTTCTTTTCCACCAATTTCACGTCCAAGTGCGAGAGCATCGTCTGATGTTACACGAACGATACCATCATAGGCTTTAGTATCAAGTGTATCAGGAATAAATCCAGCTGAGATACCTTGAATTTTGTGTGGTCCAGGTTTTTCACCAGATAGAATAGCAGATTCGTCTGCTTCTACTGCAAAAACTTGAATGTTAGAATTTGCTGATTTGAGTGCATGAGAAACACCAGAAATTGTTCCACCGGTACCAACTCCAGCAACAAAGGCATCTAATCCATCTTTTCCGAAAGCAGCTAGTATCTCAGCTCCTGTTGTTCTTTCGTGTACTTCTGGATTAGCTGGATTGTCAAACTGAAGAGGAAGGAAACCATCACGTTCAGCAGCGATTTCTTGGGCTTTTGCGATAGCACCTTTCATTCCTTCGCTACCAGGAGTGAGGACGAGTTCAGCACCATAGGCTTGGATAATCTTACGTCGTTCTACGCTCATAGTTTCAGGCATAACGATAACAACTTTATACCCTTTAGCAGCCCCTACCCATGACAGTCCAATACCAGTGTTTCCACTTGTTGCTTCAACAATGGTAGCACCCGGTTTTAGAATACCGTCTTGTTCAGCTTTTTCAATCATGCTAAGAGCAATACGGTCTTTTACAGAAGAACCAGGGTTAAATGCTTCAAGTTTTACATAGACATCTGCAGCACCTTCTGGCACAATATTGTTGAGTTTAACAATCGGAGTTTGACCGATTAATTCAGTAATGTTGTTATAAATAGACATATGAATACCTCTTTGTATAAGATATCTCTAGTATAACGCTATCTATACCATTTGTAAAATATAGAAATCCTATCGAAGTGATAGGATTTTTTTATATCACAGGTTTAAGCCATTAATTTTCAACCGATTGTGATAAGCTAATTCTAATAAATAGGTGTAAAGTGGAACGATATCCGTTTTCTTTTTGAATTGCTTCATTTTCTAGTAGGTCTTGTCAAACATCTTTTTATTTTGTTAATTGAAGTAGCGGTGAGAATGTCAGTGAAACACGGCATTATCCATTGTTTACACTAAGTTTACAGGAACTTCAACTTCACGTAAACCTTGATCAGTTAAAGTAACTTTTCCATTAAAAAACTCCACCAGTGCAGCTTTAATATCTTCTTTTTCTTCTTTATCAACATAAATCATCGTATCGACTTGATCTGTAAAATTTGTATCTAGCTCAATGAGGTTATGTTCTTTAAGGAAGTTACTGTACTCTTGGTACTGAGCGTAAGACATTTGAATAGCAATGCCAGCTTGTTCTTTTATTTCAATGATGCCAATTTCTTTGACAGCTAATGCCACACTGCCTGCGTAAGCACGAATCAGTCCTCCGGCGCCTAGTTTAATACCACCAAAGTAGCGTGTCACGATTACACAGACATTGGTGAGATTGTGATTTTCTAGTACCCCAAGCATGGGAACGCCAGCAGTACCACTAGGCTCACCATCATCACTTGTACGTTTAATTTCACTACGCTCTCCAATAATAAAAGCAGAGCAGTTATGCGTAGCTTTGTAGTGTTCTTTTTTGATGGCAGTAATGAAGTCACGAGCCTCTTCTTCGCTATAAACACGCTTGGCATGACAGATAAAGCGGGATTTTTTGATTTCTTCTTGGACTTGACCATCCTCTTTAATTGTTCTAAATTCCATGATTTAATTGTACTAAAAAATCATCTAAAGTGCTAGGTTTTTACGAATAAAGAAGTATGAAAGTAAATCCAAATTATCTCGGTCGTTTGTTTACTGAGAATGAATTAACTAAAGAGGAACGTCAGTTGGCGGAGAAACTTCCAGCAATGAGAAAGGAGAAGGGGAAACTTGTCTGTCAACGTTGTAATAGTACTATTCTAGAAGAATGGTATTTGCCCATCGGTGCTTACTATTGTCGAGAGTGCTTGCTGATGAAGCGAGTCAGGAGTGACCAAGCTTTATACTATTTTCCGCAGGAGGATTTTCCGAAGCAAGATGTTCTTAAATGGCGTGGTCAATTAACTCCTTTTCAAGAGAAGGTGTCAGAGGGACTGATTCAAGCAGTAGACAAGCAAGAGCCAACTTTAGTTCATGCGGTGACAGGGGCTGGAAAGACAGAAATGATTTATCAAGTTGTGGCTAAGGTGATTAATAGGGGTGGTGCAGTTTGTTTGGCCAGTCCTCGCATAGATGTTTGTTTGGAGCTGTACAAGCGCCTGCAAGATGATTTTGCTTGCGAGATAGCTCTTCTACATGGAGAATCAGAACCGTACTTCCGAACCCCATTAGTTGTTGCGACGACTCATCAGTTATTGAAATTTTATCAAGCTTTTGATTTGCTGATAGTGGATGAAGTAGATGCCTTTCCATATGTTGACAATCCAACGCTTTACCATGCTGTCAAGAATAGTGTAAAGGAAAATGGGCTGAGAATCTTTTTAACAGCGACTTCGACAGATGAGTTAGATAGGAAAGTCTGTTTAGGAGAATTAAAAAGATTGAGCTTACCTAGACGATTCCATGGGAATCCATTGATTATTCCTAAGCCAGTTTGGTTATCGGATTTTAATTGCTATTTGGATAAAAATCGTTTGTCACCAAAGTTAAAGACTTATATTGAGAAACAGAGAAAGACAGCTTATCCGTTACTCATTTTTGCATCAGAAATTAAGAAAGGAGAGCAACTAAAAGAAATCTTACAGGAGCAATTTCCAAATGAGAAAATTGGTTTTGTATCTTCCGTAACAGAAGATCGATTAGAGCAAGTACAAGCTTTTCGAGATGGAGAATTGACAATACTTATCAGTACGACAATATTGGAACGTGGAGTTACCTTCCCTTGCGTGGATGTTTTCGTAGTGGAAGCCAACCATCGTCTGTTTACCAAGTCTAGTTTGATTCAGATTGGTGGACGAGTTGGACGAAGCATGGATAGACCGACAGGAGATTTGCTTTTCTTTCATGACGGGTTAAATGCTTCAATTAAGAAGGCAATTAAGGAAATTCAGCAGATGAACAAGGAGGCGGGGCTATGAAGTGCTTATTGTGTGGGCAGACTATGAAGGCTGTTTTAACTTTTAGTAGTCTCTTACTTCTGAGGAATGATGTTTCCTGTCTTTGTTTAGATTGTGATTCTACTTTTGAGAAAATTGGAGAAGAGCACTGTCCAAACTGTATGAAAACAGGTTTGTCAACAAAGTGTCAAGATTGTCAATTTTGGTGTAAAGAAGGAATTGAGGTCAGTCATAGAGGGATTTTTACTTACAATCAAGCTATGAAGGATTTTTTCAGTCGGTATAAGTTTGATGGAGACTTCCTTTTAAGAAAAGTGTTCGCTTCATTTTTAAGTGAGGAGTTAAAAAAGTACAAAGAGTATCAATTTGTCGTAATTCCCCTAAGTCCTGAAAGATTACTTGAGAGGGGATTTAATCAGGTTGAAGGTTTAGTTGAAGCAGCAGGGTTCTCTTTTCAAGACTTACTAGAGAAGAGAGAAGAGCGGGCCAGTTCTTCTAAAAATCGTTCAGAACGTCTGGCGACAGAACTTCCTTTCTTTATTAAAAGGGGAGTAACTATTCCTAAAAAAATCCTACTTATAGATGACATTTACACTACTGGAACAACTATAAATCGTGTGAAGAAACTGTTGGAAGAGGCTGGTGCTGAGGATGTAAAAACATTTTCCCTTGTAAGATGAGGAAAAAATTTGCAAAACTAAAATGAAAGCGTTATAATGAAATCAGAAAAACAAAAATGTTTAGAAAGAAGGTACTCATATGATTAAATATAGTATCCGTGGTGAAAACCTAGAAGTAACAGAAGCAATTCGTGATTATGTAGTTTCTAAACTCGAAAAGATCGAAAAGTATTTTCAAGCTGAACAAGAGTTGGATGCTCGAGTTAACTTGAAGGTGTATCGTGAAAAAACGGCTAAAGTGGAAGTGACTATTCCGCTTGGCTCAATTACTCTTCGTG
Source organism: Streptococcus mitis (assembly GCF_009496205.1). Lineage (GTDB taxonomy): Bacteria > Bacillota > Bacilli > Lactobacillales > Streptococcaceae > Streptococcus > Streptococcus mitis_BN. The sequence continues at coordinate 20,801 of NZ_WIJO01000003.1, read as the reverse complement.
CAGAAGATGTGTCTCAAGATATGTATGGTTCAATTGACCTTGTAACTGATAAAATTGAACGTCAGATTCGTAAGAATAAAACAAAAATCGAGCGTAAAAATAAAAATAAGGTAGCAACTAGTCAATTATTTACAGATGCTTTGGTGGAAGATCCAAATGTTGTCCAGTCTAGAGTTGTTCGTTCAAAACAAATTGATTTAAAACCAATGGATTTGGAAGAAGCTATTCTACAGATGGATTTGTTGGGACATGATTTCTTTATCTATGTGGATGTTGAAGATCAAACAACTAATGTGATTTATCGTCGTGAAGATGGCGAAATTGGTCTGTTAGAGGTTAAAGAGTCTTAATTTCAATATGTGTAAAGGAAGGTTTACTGAATTGTAAACCTTCCTTTTTCTTGCAATGGATAGAATTGCTGATTACACTTTTAAAAAGTCGCTTTTTGGTGGTTATTATGGTATAATGGGTGCCAAGAGGTTTGGAATGAAAAAATTTTATGTAAGTCCTATTTTCCCCTTAATATTAGGAATAGTGGCGTTCGGAGTGCTATCTGTGCAACTTGTTTTTGTAACGAATACACTGGTAACGCTATTTCTTTTGCTACTTATTTTGGGTTCATATATTTTACTATTCATCCATCAGAGAGACTACTACTCAAAGAGTGAAGTAGAACAAATCCAGTATGTAAACCACCAAGCTGAAGAAAGTTTGACAACCTTGTTAGAACAGATGCCTGTTGGAGTTATTAAATTAGACTTATCGTCAGGTGAAGTTGAATGGTTTAATCCTTATGCTGAATTGATTTTGACTAATGAAGTGGGCGAGATTGATGTGGCATTAATTCAAACAATTATTAAGGCATCGGTAGGAAATCCAGGTTCTTATGCCACCTTGGGTGAGACCCGTTATTCGGTTCATATGGACAAGGTATCTGGAGTTCTGTACTTCTTTGATGTGTCTGGAGAATATGAAGCGACTGTTGAGTTAGTAACGAGTCGACCTGTGATTGGGATCGTTTCTGTTGACAACTACGATGATTTAGAAGATGAAACATCCGAGTCTGATATCAGTCATATTAACAGTTTTGTAGCCAACTTTGTTTCAGAATTTGCTGGGAAACATGCCATGTTCTCCCGTCGAGTGAGTATGGACCGTTTTTATCTATTTACGGACTACACGGTGCTTGAGGGGTTGATGAATGATAAATTTTCTGTTATCGATGCTTTCAGAGAAGAGTCCAAACAGAGACAGCTGCCTTTGACCTTAAGTATGGGCTTTTCTTATGGTGATGGAAATCATGATGAGATCGGGAAAGTTGCATTGCTTAACTTGAACTTGGCTGAAGTGCGTGGTGGCGACCAGGTGGTTGTAAAGGAGAACGACGAAACGAAAAATCCAGTTTATTTTGGTGGTGGGTCTGCTGCGTCAATCAAGCGTACACGTACACGTACGCGCGCTATGATGACAGCTATTTCAGATAAGATTCGGAGTGTAGATCAGGTTTTTGTAGTTGGTCATAAAAACCTCGATATGGATGCTTTGGGTTCTGCTGTAGGTATGCAGTTATTTGCCAGCAATGTGACTGAAAATAGTTATGCTCTTTATGATAAAGATCAAATGTCACCAGATATTGAACGAGCAGTTTCATTCTTAGAAAAAGAAGGAGTTACGAAGTTGTTGTCGGTTAAGGAGGCAATGGGATTAGTGACCAATCGTTCTTTGTTGATTCTTGTAGACCATTCAAAGACTGCCTTAACTTTATCGAAAGAATTTTATGATTTGTTTACACAGACCATCGTTATTGACCACCACAGAAGGGATCAGGATTTTCCTGATAATGCAGTTATTACTTATATCGAAAGTGGTGCCAGCAGTGCCAGTGAGTTGGTAACGGAATTGATTCAGTTCCAGAATTCTAAGAAAAATCGTCTGAGTCGTATGCAAGCCAGTGTCTTGATGGCTGGTATGATGTTGGATACTAAAAATTTCACCTCGCGAGTGACTAGTCGGACATTTGATGTTGCTAGCTATCTCAGAACGCGCGGAAGTGATAGCATTGCTATCCAGGAAATGGCTGCGACAGATTTTGAAGAATATCGTGAGGTCAATGAACTGATTTTACAGGGGCGTAAATTAGGTTCAGATGTATTGATAGCAGAGGCTACGGACTCGAAATGCTACGATACAGTTGTTATTAGTAAGGCAGCAGATGCCATGTTAGCTATGTCAGGCATTGAAGCGAGTTTTGTTCTTGCGAAGAATACACAAGGATTTATCTCTATCTCAGCTCGCAGTCGTAGTAAGCTGAATGTACAACGGATTATGGAAGAGCTGGGAGGTGGAGGCCACTTTAATTTGGCAGCAGCTCAAATTAAGGATTTAACCTTGTCAGAAGCGGGTGAAAAACTGACAGAAATTGTATTAAATGAAATAAAGGAAAAGGAGAAAGAAGAATGAAAGTAATCTTTTTAGCAGATGTTAAAGGAAAAGGTAAAAAAGGCGAAATTAAGGAAGTACCAACAGGGTATGCGCAAAACTTTCTTATCAAAAAGAATCTAGCCAAAGAAGCGACTGCTCAAGCGGTAGGTGAACTTCGTGGTAAACAAAAATCTGAAGAAAAAGCTCATGCTGAGATGATTGCAGAAGCAAAAGCAATTAAAGCACAACTTGAAGCAGAAGAAACTGTTGTAGAATTTGTTGAAAAAGTTGGTCCAGATGGTCGTACCTTTGGTTCCATTACCAATAAGAAAATTGCAGAAGAATTGCAAAAGCAATTTGGAATTAAGATTGATAAACGTCATATTCAAGTACAAGCTCCGATTCGAGCAGTTGGTTTGATTGATGTGCCAGTGAAAATCTATCAAGATATCACAAGTGTAATCAATCTTCGTGTGAAAGAAGGATAAATTTACACCTTCTTGACAAGATTGTAAAAGGAAGGAAAGTCTGATGGCAGAAGTAGAAGAGTTACGAGTACAACCTCAAGATATCTTGGCTGAGCAATCTGTTTTGGGGGCTATCTTTATTGACGAGAGTAAGCTTGTTTTTGTGCGAGAATACATTGAGTCTCGGGACTTTTTTAAGTATGCCCATCGATTGATTTTCCGAGCCATGGTTGATTTATCCGATCGTGGCGATGCTATAGATGCAACAACGGTTCGTACCATTCTTGATAATCAAGGTGATTTACAGAATATTGGTGGTTTGTCTTACTTGGTTGAGATTGTCAATTCTGTGCCAACTTCTGCTAATGCGGAGTATTATGCTAAGATTGTTGCTGAAAAGGCCATGTTACGTCGGTTAATCGCCAAATTGACAGAGTCTGTCAACCAAGCTTACGAGGCTTCACAACCAGCTGATGAAATCATTGCTCAGGCAGAAAAAGGTCTAATTGATGTCAGTGAAAATGCAAATCGAAGTGGATTTAAGAATATTCGAGATGTGTTGAACGTCAACTTTGGAAATTTGGAAGCTCGCTCGCAACAAACGACCGATATTACTGGTATTGCGACAGGATATCGTGATTTGGATCATATGACGACTGGACTTCATGAGGAGGAGTTGATTATCTTAGCAGCTCGTCCAGCGGTTGGTAAGACAGCCTTTGCCTTAAATATTGCTCAGAACATTGGGACTAAGTTGGACAAAACGGTTGCTATCTTTTCGCTCGAAATGGGTGCGGAAAGTCTAGTGGATCGTATGCTTGCGGCAGAAGGGTTGGTTGAGTCGCATTCTATCCGTACGGGTCAACTTACTGATGAAGAGTGGCAAAAGTATACCATTGCACAAGGTAATTTAGCCAATGCAAGTATCTATATCGATGATACGCCAGGGATTCGGATCACGGAAATTCGCTCTCGCTCACGTAAACTGGCTCAAGAAACAGGCAATCTAGGCTTGATTTTGATCGACTACCTACAGCTTATCACAGGGACTGGTCGTGAGAACCGCCAACAAGAAGTTTCTGAAATTTCTCGTCAGTTGAAAATTTTAGCTAAGGAACTGAAGGTTCCCGTAATTGCTCTGAGTCAGTTGTCTCGTGGTGTAGAACAACGTCAGGATAAGAGACCGGTCTTGTCTGATATTCGTGAATCTGGGTCTATTGAGCAGGACGCTGATATCGTAGCCTTTCTTTATCGCGACGATTACTATGAGCGTGGTGGTGAAGAAGAGGAAGGCATACCAAATAATAAGGTAGAAGTTATTATCGAGAAAAATCGTAGTGGAGCTCGTGGAACGGTGGAATTAATTTTCCAAAAAGAATACAATAAATTTTCAAGTATCTCAAAGAGGGAGGCATAAGATGTCAGATGCATTTACAGATGTAGCCAAGATGAAAAAAATCAAAGAAGAAATCAAGGCACATGAGGGACAAGTCGTAGAAATGACTTTGGAGAATGGTCGTAAGCGCCAAAAAAATAGATTGGGTAAGCTAATTGAGGTTTATCCATCCCTATTTATCGTTGAATTTGGAAACGTTGAAGGAGATAAACAAGCTAATGTTTTCGTTGAATCCTTTACTTATTCAGATATCCTTACAGAAAAGAATTTGATTCATTATCTTGACTAAAGTGAGAAATTTTCTCACTTTTTCTTTTTTCTCCGAATAATTTAAGTGAAGGCAATCTTCGATTTATACTCTTCGAAAATCAAATTCAAACCACGTCAGCTTCGCCTTGCCATACTCAAGTATAGCCTGCGCCTAGCTTCCTAGTTTGATCTTTAATTTTCATTGAGTACTATATTATTTTCAAGGAGGAAGAATGAAAGTTTTACCATTCAAAGTAACAGAGACAGGGTTTTCTTTTAGAAAATCAGCTAAAAAAGTTGTTCCCTTTTTAGTAGTAGGATTGATGCTAGCAGCGGGTGATAGTGCATATGCCTATTCTGGAGGAAATGGATCGATTGCGCGTGGGGATGATTATCCTGCTTATTATAAAAATGGCAGTCAGGAGATTGATAAGTGGCGGATGTATTCTCGTCAGTGTACTTCTTTTGCAGCCTTTCGTTTGAGTAATGTCAATGGTTTTGAGATTCCGGCTGCTTATGGGAATGCGAATGAATGGGGCTATCGTGCTCGTCGTGAAGGGTATCGTGTAGATAATAGACCAGCTATTGGATCTATTGCTTGGTCTACTGCAGGAACTTATGGTCATGTTGCCTGGGTATCAAATGTAATAGGAGATGAGATTGAGATTGAAGAATACAACTATGGAATAAGAGAATCTTACAACAAGCGCACCGTGAAGGCGAATACTATGACTGGTTTTATTCATTTTAAAGATTTAGCTGGTGGCAGTGTTGGGAATAGTCAATCCTCAGCTTCAACAGGGGGAACACATTATTTTAAGACTAAGTCTGCTATCAAAAATCAGCCACTATCTAGCGCAACTGTGATTGATTACTATTATCCTGGGGAGAATGTTCATTATGATCAAATTCTCGAAAAAGATGGATACAAGTGGTTGAGTTATACGGCTTATAACGGAAGTCGTCGCTATATCCAGCTAGAGGGAGTGACTTCTTCACAGAATCAATCAGGAAATAGCTCTAATTATAGCTCAAATAATGGATTGACTATTGGTTGGAAGAAAATAAATGGTAGTTGGTATCATTTCAAATCAAATGGGTCTAAATCAACAGGCTGGCTGAAAGATGGTTCTAGCTGGTATTATTTGAAATCATCTGGTGAAATGCAGACAGGATGGTTAAAGGAAAATGGTCTGTGGTATTATTTGGATAGTTCAGGTGCAATGAAAACAGGTTGGTACCAAGTCTCTGGTAAATGGTATTATTCTTACTCTTCAGGTGAGCTAGCTGTTAATACTATAGTGGACGGTTATACTGTAAATCATAACGGTGAGTGGGTTTAATTTTAAGTAATTGAATCTGAACAGGAGAGAAATCTCCTGTTTTTTTGTTTAAACTAGAGTTTTTATGAAGAGTTAAGATATCTGAATTGGATTCGAAACTATAATTTACTATAGAAAATGAAAGTGATGAAAAGAAAGAAAAAAGAAAGCTAGTAAAACATGCGTTACTTTCTTGAAGTTTTTTATAGCCTTGAAATACAACATATTAATAATAAAGTATATATAATATAACATATCTCTTGATTTCACTCAAAAAAAGGTTTATAATGTACATAAATATGATTCTCAAAAAGAGGTACACAAGATGAACAAAAAGAAAATGATTTTAACCAGTTTGGCTAGTGTAGCTGTTTTAGGTGCTACATTTGTTGCATCTCAACCGTCAGTTGTGAAAGCTGATGACAAACCTACAGCTGCTCAACCTACTGGAGAAACAAAGCCTACACCTGCGGCTGAAACACCAAAAACTGAGGTTGAAAAAGCCAAGGAAGCTGAAAAAGAAGCTAACGCTAAAGTTGATGAAGCTCAATCTAAAGTAGATAGAACAACTACTACAGCAACTGATGCAGCTACTAAACTTGAAACAGAGAAAAAAGAATCTGCTGAGGCTGATGCTGCAAAAACTAAAGCTGAAGAAGCTAAGAAAACAGCTGACGATGAATTAGCTAAAGCAAAAGAAGAATCTGCTAAAGCTGACTCTAAAGCAAAAGAAGAAGTCGCAAAAGAAGAAGCTGCTGCAAAAGAAGAAGCCGAAGCTAAAGAAGCTTTAACTGAAGCTTTGAAACAAATTCCTGATAATGAATTGCTTGACAAAAAAGCAAAAGAAGAATTATTAAAGGCTGTTGAGTCTGGTGAATTAAATGCTTCTGATATTCTTGCTGAGTTAGCAGATGATGCTGAAAAAGCACAAGATACTAATCCAACAATTAAAACAGAAACTCCTGTATCTAAGGACAAGCTTCCTGAAGAGGTGCAAGCGGGAATTGAAGAAGGTGAAGCAGCGGATGCTGCTCGTCCTGAATCAGAAAAATTGCAAGATAAAGCTGATGATTTAACTGAAACAATTGAAAACTTAACGGATGATGCTGAGCAATTAAAAGCTGATGCTGAAAAGAAAGCTGAAACACTAAAAAAACAGGAAGATACTTTAAAAGAAGCAAAAGAAGCTCTTAAATCCGCTAAAGAAAACGGATTTGGTGAAGATATCACAGCACCACTAGAAAAAGCTGTAACTGCGATTGAAAAAGAACGCGATACTGCCAAATCTGAATTTGACGAAGCTGATGAAAAAGTTCAAGATGCTACAGCTGAAATTCAAGATTTAACTGAAAAACGTGCTAATCTTCTTGAAGAAGTAAAAAAAGCAGAAGCAAAAGAAGCTGCAGAACCAGCTAAACCAGCTGAAGAAACTCCAGAGGAAGAAGCTGAACCAACCGAAGCTGAAAAAGCTGCTAAAGCTAAAGCAGAGGCTGATGCTAAAGTTGCTGAATTAGAGAAGAAAGTTGCTGAAGAAGCTAAAAAAGTAGAAGAAGCTACAGCTAAAGCTAAAAAAGAAGCTGTTGATGTAACTGCTGCTGAGACTGCAAAAGCAGAAGCAGACAAAGCTAAAGCTGATGCAGAAGCTGAATTAGCTAAGGCTAAAGAAGAAGCAGCTAAAGCAAAAGCTAAAGTTGAAGAAGAAGTTAAAAAAGAAGAAGACGCTAAAAAAGAAGAAGCAGATAACTTAGAAGCTTTGAAAGGTGCTTTAGAGCAACTTGAAAAAAAAGCTGAAGATAAAGTCAACAAGGATGCTAGCATCAAGCCAGAAGATAAAGCGAAAGCTATCGAAGAAGCAAAAGCTGAAATCGGTAAAGAAGCTTTATTAAAAGCGATTGAAGATGGAGTTCTTACAGCTACTCAAGCTATAGATGAATTCCTCAACGATGCCAACACAAAAGATAAAGCTCCTGAAGCTTATAAAACTAAAGAATTAACTGCTGACGAAACTAAAAAAATTGAAGAAGCTGCTAAAAAAGAAGCTTCTAAACCAATTGTCAAAAAACTTACAGACATTGCTGATGATTTAGCTGAAAAAATTGAAAAATTAACGAAAGAAGCTGAGGAAGATAAGGCTGACGCTGCTGAAAAAGCTAAGGTAGTAGAAGAGAAAAATGCTACATTAGAGAAACAAAAAGAAACTTTAGAAAAAGCTAAAACTGCTCTTGAAACTGCTAAGAAAAACAATGCGGATCAAGCTATCCAAGATGGATTGCAAGATGCTGTAACTAAACTAGAAGTTTCAGTTGCTTCTGCTAAAGCAGTAGCTGATGAAGCTAAGGCTAATTTCGACGAAGTGAACGAAGCAGTTCAAGAGGATGACGATGCAATTGCCAAACTAACTGAGAATTACAACGCAACTTTAGGTTACATCGAAAACTTAAAAGAAGTTCCTAAGGGTGAAGAATCGAAAGACTTTAGTGGTGGTGTAAGTCCTAGTGATGCACCTTCTGATGATGCTAAACAACCTGACGAAGTACCAACTGTTCCTAACGCTCCAGGATTTAATGGTGGTGTGAATCCTAGTGATTCTCCTTCTGGAGATAATGAATCTGATTTCACTGGTGGGGTAAATGATGCAACACCTCCTACTGTAGCCGATGCTCCAGAATATACAGGAGGCGTTAATAGTGTAGAAGCAGCAATTAACGAAGTTCCAGAATATACAGGAGGTGTTAATAGTGTAGAAGCAGCAATTAACGAAGTTCCAGAATATACAGGAGGCGTTAATAGTGCAGAAGCAGCAATTAACGAAGTTCCAGAATATACAGGAGGCGTTAATAGTGCAGAAGCAGCAATTAACGAAGTTCCAGAATATACAGGAGGCGTTAATAGTGTAGAAGCAGCAATTAACGAAGTTCCAGAATATACAGGAGGCGTTAATAGTGTAGAAGCAGCAATTAACGAAGTTCCACAATATACTCTTACAACAGCAGGTACTAACAAGGATAATACTTATCAAGCACCAGCAGCAAAAGTAGAAGATAAAAAAGAACTTCCAAATACTGGTGGCAAAGATAATGTTGCAGTTGCATCATTAGGATTCCTTGGATTGTTCCTTGGTGCTATTCCATTTGTGAAACGTAAGAACTAATTTATTTTAGTATATTGAAAGAGAGGGAATAACTTCCTTCTCTTTTTAATATTATCTTAGTTTCTCTCAGGGAACTCTTCCCAATGGTATTTTTTGGTGCTTTCCTTTATAATGGGTGTATGGATAAGAAAAAATTATTATTGATTGATGGGTCTTCCGTTGCTTTTCGGGCGTTTTTTGCGCTCTATCAGCAGTTGGACCGTTTTAAGAATGCGGCTGGTTTGCATACCAATGCGATTTATGGTTTTCAGTTGATGTTGAGCCATTTGTTGGAGCGAGTTGAGCCGAGTCATATTTTGGTGGCTTTTGATGCGGGTAAGACGACCTTCCGTACAGAGATGTATGCGGACTATAAGGGTGGTCGGGCTAAGACTCCTGATGAGTTTCGTGAGCAATTTCCTTTCATTCGTGAGTTGCTGGATCACATGGGTATTCGCCACTATGAGTTGGCTCAGTATGAGGCGGATGATATCATCGGGACGCTGGATAAACTAGCTGAGCAGGATGGTTTTGATATTACCATTGTCAGTGGGGACAAGGACTTGATTCAGCTGACGGACGAGCATACGGTGGTTGAGATTTCCAAGAAAGGTGTGGCTGAGTTTGAGGCCTTTACGCCAGACTATCTCATGGAAAAGATGGGTCTTACACCGACTCAGTTTATCGATCTCAAGGCGCTCATGGGTGATAAGTCGGATAATATCCCTGGGGTGACCAAAATCGGTGAAAAGACGGGTATCAAGCTCTTGCTGGAGCATGGCTCGCTCGAGGGGATTTATGAGAATATCGATGGGATGAAGGCTTCTAAGATGAAGGAAAATCTCATCAATGATAAGGGACAGGCCTTTTTGTCTAAAACACTGGCGACCATTGATACCAAGGCACCGATTGAGATTGGTTTGGAGGATTTGGTCTATAGTGGTCCAGATGTTGAAAATCTTGGGAAATTCTACGATGAGATGGGCTTCAAACAGCTCAAGCAGGCTTTAAATGTGTCTTCAGGCGATGTGACTGAAAGTTTGGACTTTACTATTGTTGACCAAATCAGTCAAAATATGCTGAGTGAAGAGTCTATCTTCCATTTTGAGCTTTTTGGTGAAAATTACCATACGGATGATTTGGTTGGATTTGCCTGGTCTTGTGGGGAAAAGCTCTATGCTACAGACAAGCTTGAGCTTTTGCAAGAGTCAATTTTCAAGGACTTCTTAGAAAAAACACCTCTGAGAGTGTATGACTTTAAGAAGGTTAAGGTTCTCTTGAATCGTTTTGGTGTGGATTTGCAGGCTCCTGCCTTTGATAGCCGTTTGGCTAAATACCTCCTTTCGACTGTGGAGGACAATGAAATTGCGACCATCGCTAGTCTTTATGGTCAGACTTATTTAGTCGATGATGAGACTTTCTATGGTAAGGGTGTCAAAAAAGCCGTTCCTGAACGCGAGAAATTCTTGGAACATTTGGCTCGTAAGATTGCTGTTTTAGTCGAAACAGAGCCTGTTTTACTTGAAAAACTCAGTGAAAATGGTCAATTAGAGCTTCTTTATGATATGGAGCAACCTCTGGCTTTTGTCCTTGCCAAGATGGAAATTGCTGGGATTACGGTCAAGAAAGAGACCTTGCTTGAGATGCAGGCTGAAAATGAGCTTGTCATTGAAAAACTCACTCAGGAGATTTACGAACTGGCTGGTGAGGAGTTTAATATCAATTCGCCTAAGCAGTTGGGAGTGCTTCTCTTTGAAAAATTGGGACTTCCTCTAGAGTACACTAAGAAAACTAAGACTGGATACTCGACTGCGGTGGATGTCTTGGAACGCTTGGCTCCTATTGCGCCAATTGTTAAGAAAATTCTCGACTACCGTCAGATTGCTAAGATTCAGTCTACCTATGTGATTGGCTTGCAGGACTGGATTTTGGCTGATGGTAAGATTCATACTCGCTATGTGCAGGATTTGACCCAGACTGGGCGTCTGTCTAGTGTGGATCCAAACTTGCAAAATATCCCTGTTCGCTTGGAACAAGGCCGTCTCATTCGTAAGGCTTTTGTGCCTGAGTGGGAGGATAGTGTACTGCTTAGTTCGGACTACTCACAGATTGAATTGCGTGTTTTGGCGCATATCTCTAAAGATGAACACTTGATAAAGGCCTTCCAAGAGGGTGCTGACATTCATACTTCGACAGCCATGCGGGTCTTTGGCATTGAGCGTCCTGAGAATGTGACTGCAAACGACCGTCGCAATGCCAAGGCTGTCAACTTTGGAGTGGTTTACGGGATTTCAGACTTTGGTTTGTCTAATAATCTGGGCATTAGCCGTAAGGAAGCCAAAGCCTATATTGATACCTACTTTGAACGCTTCCCAGGTATTAAAAACTACATGGATGAAGTGGTGCGTGAGGCGCGTGATAAGGGCTATGTGGAGACCCTCTTCAAGCGTCGTCGTGAGTTGCCAGATATCAATTCGCGCAACTTCAACATTCGTGGTTTTGCGGAGCGGACAGCCATCAATTCTCCTATTCAGGGGTCGGCGGCAGATATTCTCAAGATTGCCATGATTCAGCTGGATAAAGCCTTGGTTGCAGGTAGTTATCAGACTAAGATGCTGTTACAAGTGCACGATGAAATCGTACTTGAAGTTCCTAAATCTGAATTGGCAGAGATGAAAAAATTGGTCAAACAAACCATGGAAGAAGCCATTCAACTTAGTGTTCCCCTCATCGCAGACGAAAATGAAGGGGCAACCTGGTACGAGGCTAAATAAAAAAGTTATGTAGAGTTTGAAGCACTTGTTTTCAAACTCTTTTTCATGTTTTTCTGTAAGCAGTTTCCTTGACATTTTTTTGGTTTTGCGCTATCATATGTCCATATAATATATGGGAGTCTGTGTACAGTCTGAGAGGAAGCGTTAAGCTTCGACCGCACCTGATCTGGGTAATGCCAGCGTAGGGAACGATACTTAGTCTAATCTTGACCTTTTCCATATATGGCAAAGGTTTTTCTTTTTATCAAAGGAAAACGAGAAGTGGAGGTTGTTATGAAAGCAAGCATTGCCTTGCAAGTTTTACCCCTATCACAGGGGATTGATCGGATAGCTGTTATTGATCAGGTCATTGCTTATCTACAAGCTCAAGAAGTAACCATGGTGGTGACACCATTTGAAACGGTCTTGGAAGGGGAGTTTGATGAGCTCATGCGCATTCTCAAAGAAGCGCTGGAAGTAGCAGGGCAGGAGGCAGATAATGTCTTTGCCAATGTCAAAATAAATGTAGGAGAGATTTTAAGTATTGATGAGAAACTTGAAAAGTATACTGAGACGACACATTAGTCTATTAGGCTTTCTGGGAGTCTTGTCAATCTGGCAGTTAGCAGGTTTTCTTAAACTTCTCCCCAAGTTTATCCTGCCGACACCTCTTGAAATTCTCCAGGCCTTTGTTCGTGACAGAGAATTTCTCTGGCACCATAGCTGGGCGACCTTGAGAGTGGCTTTACTGGGGCTGGTTTTGGGAGTCTTGATTGCCTGTCTCATGGCTGTGCTTATGGACAGTTTAACTTGGCTCAATGACCTGATTTACCCTATGATGGTGGTCGTTCAGACCATTCCGACCATTGCCATAGCTCCTATTCTGGTTTTGTGGCTAGGTTATGGGATTCTGCCCAAGATTGTCTTGATTATCTTAACGACAACTTTCCCCATCATCGTCAGCATTTTGGACGGTTTTAGGCATTGTGACAAGGATATGCTGACCTTGTTTAGTCTGATGCGGGCTAAATCTTGGCAAATCCTGTGGCATTTTAAAATCCCTGTCAGCCTGCCCTACTTTTATGCAGGTCTGAGAGTTAGTGTTTCCTACGCATTTATCACAACAGTGGTATCTGAGTGGTTAGGAGGCTTTGAGGGTCTAGGTGTATACATGATTCAGTCCAAGAAACTGTTTCAGTATGATACCATGTTTGCTATTATTATTCTGGTATCGATTATCAGCCTTTTGGGTATGAAGTTGGTCGATATTAGTGAAAAATATGTGATTAAATGGAAACGTTCGTAGAATAAGAAGGTTTCAAAAAAGAAAAGAGGAAATCAAAATGAAGAAAACATGGAAAGTGTTTTTAACGCTTGTAACAGCTCTTGTAGCTGTTGTGCTTGTGGCCTGTGGTCAAGGAACTGCTTCTAAAGACAACAAAGAGGCAGAACTCAAGAAAATCGACTTTATCCTAGACTGGACTCCAAATACTAACCACACAGGGCTTTATGTTGCCAAGGAAAAAGGTTATTTCAAAGAAGCTGGAGTGGATGTTGATTTGAAATTGCCACCAGAAGAAAGTTCTTCTGACTTGGTTATCAATGGTAAGGCACCATTTGCAGTGTATTTCCAAGATTACATGGCTAAGAAGTTAGAAAAAGGTGCAGGAATTACTGCCGTTGCAGCTATCGTAGAGCATAATACATCAGGAATCATTTCTCGTAAATCTGACAATGTAGCTAGTCCAAAGGACTTGGTTGGTAAGAAATACGGAACTTGGAATGACCCAACTGAGCTTGCAATGTTGAAAACCTTGGTAGAATCACAAGGTGGAGACTTTGAGAAGGTCGAAAAAGTACCAAACAACGACTCAAACTCAATTACACCGATTGCCAATGGCGTCTTTGACACTGCTTGGATTTACTACGGTTGGGATGGAATCCTTGCTAAATCTCAAGGCGTAGACGCTAACTTCATGTATTTGAAAGACTATGTCAAGGAGTTTGACTACTACTCACCAGTTATCATCGCAAATAATGACTATTTGAAAGACAATAAAGAAGAAGCTCGTAAAGTCATCCAAGCTATCAAAAAAGGCTACCAATATGCTATGGAGCATCCAGAGGAAGCAACAGATATCCTCATCAAGAATGCACCTGAACTCCAGGAAAAACGTGACTTTGTCATCGAATCGCAAAAATACTTGTCAAAAGAATACGCAAGCGACAAGGAAAAATGGGGTCAATTTGATGCAGCTCGCTGGAATGCCTTCTACAAATGGGACAAAGAAAATGGTATCCTTAAAGAAGACTTGACAGACAAAGGCTTCACCAACGAATTTGTGAAATAATGACAGAAATTAGACTAGAACACGTCAGTTATGCCTATGGTCAGGAGAGGATTTTAGAGGATATCAACCTGCAGGTGACTTCGGGTGAAGTGGTTTCTATTCTGGGCTCAAGTGGTGTTGGAAAGACCACCCTCTTTAATCTAATTGCTGGGATTTTAGAAGTTCAGTCAGGGCGAATTGTCCTTGATGGAGAGGAAAATCCTAAGGGGCGCGTGAGTTATATGTTGCAAAAGGATCTACTCTTGGAGCACAAGACCGTGCTTGGCAATATCATTCTGCCTCTCTTGATTCAAAAGGTGGATAAGGCAGAAGCTATTGCTCGCGCAGATGAAATCCTTGCGACCTTCCAGCTGACAGCTGTAAGGGATAAATATCCTCACGAACTCAGTGGAGGAATGCGCCAGCGTGTAGCCTTGCTCCGAACCTACCTTTTCGGGCACAAGCTCTTTCTCTTAGATGAGGCCTTTAGCGCCTTGGATGAAATGACAAAGATGGAACTCCACGCTTGGTATCTGGAGATTCACAAGCAGTTGCAGCTAACAACCTTGATTATCACGCATAGTATCGAGGAGGCCCTTAGTCTCAGCGATCGCATCTATATCTTGAAAAATCGCCCTGGGCAGATTGTTTCAGAAATTAAACTAGATTGGTCTGAAGATGAGGACAAGGAAGTCCAAAAGATTGCCTACAAACGTCAAATCTTGGCAGAATTAGGCTTAGATAAGTAGAAAAATAGGGAGTTGGTGAAGATTATCCTTTACCAGCGCCCTTTTTCTTTTAAAAATGAGAAAATTTCGGTATAATAGTCAAAGATAGTCAAGGTTTAAAGAGAGAGGTGGGTTTGTAATGAGATTTAAAAATACATCGGATCATATTGAGGCCTACATCAAGGCGATTTTAGATCAATCTGGAATTGTAGAATTGCAACGGAGTCAGTTGGCAGATACTTTTCAGGTTGTTCCCAGTCAGATTAACTATGTGATCAAGACACGCTTTACGGAAAGTAGAGGCTACTTGGTTGAAAGTAAGCGTGGTGGCGGAGGCTATATTCGTATAGGACGGATTGAGTTTTCTAGTCATCATGAAATGCTCAGGGAGCTGCTTTATTCGATTGGCGAGCGGGTCAGTCAAGAAATTTATGAAGATATTCTTCAGCTTTTAGTTGAGCAAGAACTGATGACCAAGCAGGAGATGAATTTGCTAGTATCAGTAGCTTTGGATCGCGTTCTAGGAGAAGAAGCTCCAGTCCTTCGTGCAAATATGCTAAGACAGGTCATACAAGAGGTAGATAGAAAAGGGAAGTAAGATGAACTATTCAAAAGCATTGAATGAATGTATCGAAAGTGCCTACATGGTGGCTAGCCATTTTGGAGCTCGTTATCTAGAGTCTTGGCACTTGTTGATTGCCATGTCCAATCACAGTTATAGTGTGGCAGGGGCGACTTTAAATGATTATCCATATGAGATAGATCGTTTAGAAGAAGTCGCTTTGGAACTGACTGAAGCGGACTATAGCCAGGATGAAACCTTTACGGAGTTGCCGTTTTCTCATCGTTTGCATGTCCTCTTTGACGAAGCAGAGTATGTAGCGTCAGTGGTCCATGCTAAGGTGCTAGGGACAGAGCATGTCCTTTATGCGATCTTGCATGATGGCAATGCCTTGGCAACTCGTATCTTGGAGAGAGCAGGTTTTTCTTATGAAGACAAGAAAGATCAGGTTAAGATTGCTGCCCTACATCGAAATTTAGAAGAACGAGCAGGTTGGACTCGTGAAGACCTTAAAGCTTTACGCCAACGCCATCGTACAGTAGCTGACAAGCAAAATTCTATGGCTAATATGATGGGCATGCCCCAGACTCCGAGTGGTGGTCTCGAGGACTATACGCATGATTTGACAGAGCAAGCGCGTTCTGGCAAGTTAGAACCAGTCATCGGTCGGGATAAGGAAATCTCGCGTATGATTCAAATCTTGAGCCGTAAAACCAAGAATAATCCTGTCTTGGTTGGGGATGCTGGTGTCGGGAAAACAGCTCTGGCCCTTGGTCTTGCCCAGCGTATTGCTAGTGGTGACGTGCCTGCGGAAATGGCTAAGATGCGCGTGTTAGAACTGGATTTGATGAATGTTGTTGCTGGGACACGTTTCCGTGGTGACTTTGAAGAGCGCATGAACAATATCATCAAGGATATTGAAGAAGATGGTCAAGTAATCCTCTTTATCGATGAACTTCATACCATTATGGGTTCTGGTAGCGGGATTGACTCGACTTTGGATGCGGCTAATATCTTGAAACCAGCCTTGGCTCGTGGGACTTTGCGAACAGTTGGTGCAACTACTCAGGAAGAATACCAAAAACATATCGAAAAAGATGCCGCCCTTTCTCGTCGATTTGCCAAGGTGACGATTGAAGAACCAAGTGTGGCAGACAGCATGAGCATTTTGCAAGGCTTGAAGGCGACTTATGAGAAGCATCACCGTGTGCAAATCACAGATGAAGCGGTTGAAACAGCTGTCAAGATGGCTCATCGTTACTTGACTAGTCGCCATTTGCCAGACTCTGCTATCGATCTCTTGGATGAGGCAGCAGCAACAGTGCAAAATAAGGCTAAGCATGTGAAAGCAGACGAATCCGGCTTGAGTCCAGCTGATAAGGCCCTGATGGATGGCAAGTGGAAACAGGCAGCCCAGCTAATCGCAAAAGAAGAGGAAGTCCCTGTCTACAAAGACTTGGTGACAGAGTCTGATATTTTGACCACCTTGAGTCGCTTGTCAGGTATTCCAGTTCAAAAACTGACTCAGACTGATGCTAAGAAGTATCTAAATCTTGAAGCTGAACTACACAAACGTGTCATCGGTCAAGATCAAGCTGTTTCAAGTATTAGTCGTGCCATTCGCCGTAATCAGTCAGGAATTCGCAGTCACAAGCGTCCGATTGGTTCCTTTATGTTCCTAGGGCCTACAGGTGTCGGGAAGACCGAATTGGCCAAGGCTCTGGCAGAAGTCCTCTTTGATGACGAATCTGCTCTTATCCGCTTTGATATGAGTGAGTATATGGAGAAATTCGCAGCCAGCCGTCTCAATGGAGCTCCTCCGGGTTATGTGGGTTATGAAGAAGGTGGGGAGTTGACCGAGAAAGTTCGCAACAAACCCTATTCCGTTCTCCTCTTTGACGAGGTAGAAAAAGCCCACCCAGACATCTTTAATGTCCTCTTGCAGGTCTTGGATGACGGTGTCTTGACAGATAGCAAGGGACGCAAGGTTGATTTTTCAAATACCATTATCATCATGACGTCAAACCTTGGTGCGACAGCCCTTCGTGATGATAAGACAGTTGGTTTTGGGGCTAAGGATATTCGTTTTGACCAGGAAAATATGGAAAAACGCATGTTTGAAGAGTTGAAAAAGGCTTATAGACCTGAGTTTATCAACCGTATTGATGAAAAGGTGGTCTTCCATAGCTTGTCTAGCGACCATATGCAGGAAGTGGTGAAGATTATGGTTAAACCTTTAGTAGCAAGTTTGGATGAAAAAGGTATTGACTTGAAATTACAAGCTTCCACACTGAAATTGCTGGCAAATAAAGGATATGACCCAGAGATGGGAGCTCGTCCACTTCGCAGAACTCTGCAAACAGAAGTGGAAGACAAGTTGGCAGAACTTCTTCTTAAGGGAGATTTAGTGGCAGGCAGTACACTTAAGATTGGTGTAAAAGCAGGCCAGTTAAAATTTGATATTGCATAAAAATAGAGAATCAGGAGCAATCTTGATTCTTTTTTTCGTAATCTTTTTATAAAAAATGATAAAAAACTATTGACAAAACAAAAATATAGTTTATAATAAAAATATCAAAAAATATAAAAAGGTAATACGTTTATGAAAAAGAAAACAGCAGTGGTATTTGGAACCTTTGCTCCGCTTCATCAAGGTCATATCGATCTGATTCAGCGAGCGAAGCGACAGTGTGACCAGGTCTGGGTTGTCGTTTCAGGCTATAAGGGAGATAGAGGGGATCAGGTCGGCTTAACGCTTCAAAAAAGATTCCGCTATATCCGAGAGGCCTTTGGTGATGACGAGTTGACCTCTGTCTGCAAGTTAGATGAAACCAATCTTCCCCGTTACCCTATGGGCTGGCAGGAGTGGTTGGACCAAATGTTAGCGGAGATTTCCTATGATGAAACCCAGCAAGAACTAATTTTCTTTGTGGGAGAAGCAGACTACCAGCAAGAATTATCAAATCGTGGCTTTGAGACTGTCTTGCAAGAAAGAAAGTTTGGTATCTCAGCGACTATGATTCGAGAAAATCCAAGTAAATATTGGAAATATATTGCTCAACCCTTCCGACGTCAGTTTACAAAGAAAGTGTTGATTATGGGAAGTGCCAGCAATGGGAAGACCACTCTAGCCAAGGATTTGGCAAGGTATTACGATGCACCAGTTAGTTTGGAATACGCACGTGAGTACCAGATCAAAAACAATGTCCGCGACGATGAATTGACTCCAAAAGATTACTATTATCTCCTGTTGGGCCAGTATGACCAGACCTCTAAGTTAATCGATAGCAATGCCAATCGAGGCCTAGTGATAGCAGATACCAACTCCTTAGTAACCAAGGGCTACTATGATTATTACATGGAGACTGAGGATCAAGAGGACTTATCGGGAGAAACATTTGATAATCTCTTTGCCTCGATTTTGGCTAAGGAAAAATGGGACTTGATTCTCTTTGTGCAACCTGTCGGTTCCTATGTCAATGACGGATTTAGAGATATGACCATGGCAGAAGACCATATTCGTCATAGTTTTTCCCAGCATTTGGATCAGATGAGGGAGCGCTACTTAGCAAACATTCCACTAGTTTATCTAGCTGAGGATTATCTAGGAAATTATGAAGCAGCAAAAGTGGCTATTGATGCCATTTACCAAGCAGATTAGGAGAAAAATATGAAAAAACCAACTGAAAATATCACACAATTTATCGAAAACTTTAAAAACGTCCATGCAGAAGCCCGCAAGATTGGTTTTGCAGGAATCATGAACCTGCTCTGGAAAGATCTCTTTGTCGGCCGTAGCCTCTTCCAGTGGTTGTATCTCATCGTCCTGTCAAGTGTTCCTTTGATCTTGGAACTCACGCAAAATATAGAAAGTCATGACTGGATGAGCTTGTTTGCATCTTGGACTGGGATTGTCTGTGTTATCTTGGTAGCAGAAGGGCGTGCAAGCAATTATCTCTTTGGGGCCATTAACTCTGCTATCTATTTGATTTTGGCTATGAATGCGACTTTTTATGGCGAAGTTTTGACGACCGTTTACTTCTTTGTCATGCAGCCGATTGGTCTCTATGCTTGGCTGTCCAATCGTATCAATGACCAAGGAAAAGCAGAAGAATCTCACTTTGAAGCCAAGAAATTATCTGTTTTTGATTGGCTCAAGTACTTGGCCTTGACTGCTATCATCTGGATTGGTATGGGCTTGGCATACCAAAGTATCCATAGTGCTCGCCCTTTCCGTGATAGTGTTACCGATGCGACCAATGGTGTTGGTCAGCTCTTGATGACACGTCTCTACCGTGAGCAATGGATTTTCTGGATTGCAACTAACCTCTTTAGTATCTACCTTTGGTGGGGTGAAAATATCCATATTCAAGGGATGTACTGGGTTTACACACTCAATAGTCTAGTGGGTTGGTACCAATGGACCAAGGCAGTTCGTAAGGAGGCTTAAAATGACGGACACGATGATTCCAGAAGGGATGACGGAAAAAGAATATTATGAAATCCATGCCAGTCAGGAGGAGTTTTTAGACTGGTACTACAAACAGGAGCTCCCACAATATGAAAAGCCAAGTGTGACAGTGGATATGGTGGCTTACTGCTTTGTCGAAGGAAAAATCAAGCTCTTGCTGATTCGTCGCAAGGCTCACCCTTATCAAAACTGTTTGGCCTTAGTTGGAGGTTTTATGGATAAGGGAGAAGATGCTGCGCATGCCTGTCAGCGAGAAGTAAGTGAAGAAGTTAATCTCGATCTTCCTTTGGAAAAAATCGAGCAATTGCTGACCGTATCGACCCCCGGCCGTGACCCACGGGGCTGGACAGTGACCATTGCCCATTTGGTGTATCTGCCTAGTCGTGCATTAGAACTGGTTCAGGCAGGAGACGATGCTAAGGATGTGGTTTTTGTAGATGTCGACTTTCAGACAGGCAAATGCTACCTAGAGGGAGTCGAGCTGGACGAGCAAGCCTTCGCCTTTGACCATTATGCCATTATCCAAGAATCCACCAAACGAATCCAAGGCCGTCTCGACTGGAACCCGACCTTCCTTTATCTGCTGGAGGAGGAGTTCACTGTATATGAAGGAACCGAACTGGTTAATCTTATCAACCCAGGTCGTCCAATCGTCAGCAATAACTTTCTCGTAAAATACGGAGAATATGTAGAAGAAGTCGGACTCAAACGAGTGCCTAAAAAGAAACCAAGAAAAACCTATCGATTGAAATAAAAAACGAGGTCGGGACAAAGTTCCCGACCTCTTTATGTACCATCATGAGATGGTTTTGTGGGCTCTATAATATTTGTAGTGGGTAAATCCTCTATGGATATTATGGAGCCTATTTTGTTGTAGAAAAAAAGTTCCATAATATCTATAATGAAAAGCAACAAAACAACTCATTAGAAAGATTCATATGGAACAATTACATTTTATCACAAAATTACTAG
>NZ_WIJO01000039.1:0-19163 GCF_009496205.1 Streptococcus mitis | reverse complement strand
CATATGATTCTTTCTAATGATAGTTTGGTCGCTTTTCATTATAGATGATATGGGACTTTTTTTCTACAACAAAATAGGCTCCATAATATCCATAGGGGATTTACCCACTACAAATATTATAGAGCCTATTTTACTTAAAATCAGGATTTTCTTTTACATTTTACTCTGCAATCAAGGTTTCCAAACCAACCTTCATCATATCTGTGAAGGTATTTTGGCGTTCTTCTGCAGTTGTGTCCTCATCTGGATTGACTAAACTATCAGAGATAGTCATGATAGCAAGGGCGTCAACATGATGTTGGGCTGCCAAATAGTAGAGAGCTGCCGCTTCCATTTCCACAGCCTTGACTCCCCATTTACCAAGCTCGATATTCTTTTCAAAGTAGTTTGAGTAAAAGACATCAGATGACAAAACGTTCCCAACGTGGGTTGTCATACCAAGTTCTTTAGCGATATGGTAGGCCTTGTCAAGCAAATCAAAGCTAGCAATTTGTGGGAAATCGTACTGTGGCCAGTCATTGCGGATAATGTTAGAGTTGGTTGCAGCTGCCTGCGCCAAAACTAATTCACGAACGTGAACATCTTCATTCAATGAACCTGCTGTTCCCACACGAATCAATTTTTTCACACCGTAGTCCACAATCAACTCACGCGCATAAATCGAAATCGATGGCATCCCCATCCCAGTTCCCATGACAGATACACGGTGGCCCTTGTAAGTACCAGTGTAACCAAACATGTTACGCACTTCGTTAAAACAAACAGCATCTTCAAGGAAATTCTCCGCAATAAACTTGGCACGAAGAGGATCCCCAGGAAGAAGAATTTTATCAGCAATTTCACCCTGCTGAGCAGCAATATGGATAGACATAATATAAGATACCAAACCCGTCAAAAAGCAAAGGAAAAATAGGAGTTGGGTGCAGTGAGCGATGCTCGCTAGACCAACTATCTTTTTCCCACTGCTTTTAGGGTGGGTTCAATTCCTTTCTTTCTTAATTTTGATGATATTGAGAAGATTAGAGCGGCTTCAATTCAATCCCGAACTCCCCTTCTCTTCTGAGTTTTTAGAAAAGTTTTCCGCTCGTGTTCAAATCAGAACACACGCTCTACCTTTCTTTTTATTATTTTTATATTTCATAGCTAGGAAAAATCGTATTCAATCATGACTCCGATAAACCTACTACATTTTTATTTAAAACAGTTATTGATAAACTGACAATAGTTTTTAATCTTTTAAGATAAATCCTTGATTAGAAGAAACGGCATTTCCTACCTAATTACTTTATTCTTTGACTTCTGACACAGTATGCTAGCCCAAGGAAAGCTATCTAACACTTTTGCAAAACCATAAGCTAGGAAAGCTGTTACTAAGAGATATGGAAGAGAATCTAAACCGATACCAGTGAAGCCTATTACTAATCCAGTTGCAGACCAGGGAGCCCTCAAAGTCACAGACAAAAAGCAAACCGACCCAAAAAGTAAAACGGTTGGCTGGCTATCCCCACCTAGAATCATACCCAAGAGACCAGCTCCAGCCATCCCCAAGGCAAAAGATGGCGTAAGTGTACCACCATAGGCCCCTGCCCAAAGGATAATAAGAACGACCACTGCTTTTAGGAAAAACATGAGAAGCACTGTTTGACCACTGCTACCATTTAAAATCTCCTGAGCCATCATGCGTCCATTGCCAAGTAGATGTGGAAAGGAACTTGCAAGACCAGCAAGAAAAAGAAAAGCTGTAGGCAATGTGAGAAGTACTCGTTTATCTTTTATCCTGTTTGAAGACACTTCTTTACTCAAGCGACCAAAAAGCCAAGCTAGTGGGGTTAAGAAAAGAAGTAATAAGGGAATAATCCACGTTTCCTTTAATGACCATGCAATGGCTGGAATCTGGTAGAGAGCCTGATCTGAAATAACCCAGCCTGCTATATAGGTTGAGACATAGGTAGTCAAACCGACTAAGACAAATCGTTTAATAGATAGAGCAATTCCTAAGGTTTCAAAAACAAAGAAGACACTTGTTAATGGAACCTGATAAACAGCAGCTAAACCAGCACCAGCACCACAAGCAAGGAGAAAGATTTGATCCTTCTTAGAGAGAAAACATATTTTTCCAATTGGCCCTGCAAATAGAGTTCCAATCTCTCGTGGCGCAGCTTCTTTACCAATAGGCGCTCCCCCTCCAACTGCAATAATCTGCCAAATTGAATGAAATAGCTGTCTTAAAAAATGAAGCTTGTATTGTGAAGTCTCATCCTTCATCTGAGCTTTGATGGAATAAATCTTAGACCCTTTTTGCAAGAAATACCAGACCAAGGTTGAGCCAAGACCCACGATCATTAAACTTAGTCCTATCCGTGAGGAGGAAACTCCATCTGTCAAAAATCCACTATGATGCTCTGACTGACCAAAAGCCAGCTCCTCCACCATCTCTAAAAGATAATGGAGTAATATACCAGATAAACCCGAAACTATTCCTTGTAGAATTACTGCTATGAATAATCTAAAATTATAAGGGATTTTTCGAAAAATACTCCTCAATTCTATTAACATGATTACAATTCAGCAAGAATCGCTTTAAGCAAGCCTTTGAAATCACCTTTAACACGTTCAGTCACTTCTACAACTTCTTCGTGGTTGAGTTCTTCTTGGAAACCAGCAGCATGGTTAGTAATACATGAAATACCGAGAACTTTCAAGCCTGAGTGAGCTGCCACAATAACTTCAGGAACAGTCGACATACCAACTGCATCTGCTCCCAGTGTCTTATAGGCGCGAATTTCTGCTGGTGTTTCATAAGTCGGACCAGTTACACCGATATAGACACCTTCATCAAGCTTGATACCAAGTTTCTTAGCCACTTCATGGGCAGTAGCACGGTATTCTGGTGTATAGGCTTTAGACATATCAGGGAAACGTGGACCAAAATCATCCAAGTTTTCACCCATCAATGGGTTCTGCCCCGTCATATTGATATGGTCTGAGATAGCCATCAAGGTACCAGGACCAAATCCGATACCACCAGCTGCATTGGTTACAATAACACCTTCACATCCAAGAACTTTCATGACACGTACTGGGAAAGTCACGACTTCCAGAGGATTGCCTTCGTAGAAATGGAAGCGACCTTGAAGAGCCAAGACCTTACGACCTGCAAGTTCACCATATACCAATTTACCAGCGTGTCCGACTACTGTAGAGCGGCCCCAGTTTGGAATCTCAGCATAGTCTACTACAACTGGATTTTCGATTTCTTCTGCCAGTTCTCCCAGTCCTGATCCAAGGATTAGACCAAACTCAGGGGCTGCAATCCCCTTGTCTCTCAGGAAGGCAGCTGTTTCATTGATTTTATCTAAAAATGTCATTGTGTGTCTCCTTTTTTAGTTTTTAGCATTTGACCGATTTTGTCAAAAGTTTTAGCATTGCGAATGGTAATGTGGCGATAGAATGACATCTTGAGCAGGTGCTTATGATAGGCTGTCTTAGAGTAGGATTCTTCAGAGAATTTCCCCCAGAAAATCCCAAGTTTACCAAAATGAAGAACTTCATCTTCCAGTTTCAAACTGCCTACTTTCTCTATGACTTGGTCCACATCTAAACCCTCCGTGTAGAAGAGGACATCTTTTCGAGCCAAATCTTTGGTCCACCAATCTGGCAGATTCTTCAGCTCTGCTTCATAGTTTTCCTGACTTAGCAAGGAAAAGCTCTGAATAAATGGATAATGGATTTCAAAGAATGCCTCTAACTTTTCAACCAATCGTTCTTTGGGGTCTGTCGAAGTAAAGAAAATATTGCCACTGTTGATGTAGGTCTCAACCTTTTCCAGTCCCAACTCTGTCAATTCTTGACGAAGTTGCGCCATGACAACCTTATTTTTCCCACCGACATTAATGCCCCTAACAAGTAAAGCATAGCGCATCATCTTATACCAATTTATCTAAGAA
Source organism: Streptococcus mitis (assembly GCF_009496205.1). Classification (GTDB taxonomy): domain Bacteria; phylum Bacillota; class Bacilli; order Lactobacillales; family Streptococcaceae; genus Streptococcus; species Streptococcus mitis_BN. The sequence continues at coordinate 15,216 of NZ_WIJO01000039.1, read as the reverse complement.
ACTTTCCCCAATCATGGCAGTTTCCACACCAAAATTATCCGCAACTGTCGCTGAGATATCTGCAAAATGTCCAACTGGAATCAAACCGTTTCCTTTAAAGGCAGGGCTATAGGCCAAAAGTGGAATATATTCACGAGTGTGGTCTGTTCCTGCGTAAGTTGGGTCGTTCCCGTGGTCCGCAGTAATCAAGAGAAGGTCATTCTCTCTCATGGCTGCGATAATTTCAGGCAAGCGTTCATCGAACTCATGCAAGCAATCACGGTAACCATGAGCATTGCGACGGTGACCGTAAAGGGCATCAAAGTCAACCAAGTTTGTGAAGGAGAATCCTTTTTCAAATTCAGCAAGTCCCATGGTCTTCAATAATGTATCAATTCCGTGGCTGTTTGACTTGTTGTGTCCCATGTCATGATTGATTCCTGCACCGTTAAAGATATCGTTGATTTTACCAACAGCGTAAGTATCGATACCTGCTTCATTCAATTTATCCAAAACAGTTGGTGCAAATGGGGATACGGCCAAGTCACGACGATTTGCCGTACGAGTGAAGTTACCTGGCTCACCAACATATGGACGGGCAATAATGCGACCTAGAAGGGCAGGGCGCTCAAGGGTAATCGAACGAGCGTATTCACAGATACGGTACAATTCATCCAAAGGAATAATATCTTCGTGGGCAGCAATTTGCAAAACAGGATCAGCTGAAGTATAGATAATCAACTCCCCAGTTTCCATTTGACGTGGTCCAAAATCATCGATAACAGCCGTTCCTGAGTAAGGTTTGTTAGCTTCACGAATAACCTTGCGTCCTGAGAAATCTTCGATTTTTGTCAAAATTTCTTCTGGGAATCCGTTCCAGAAAGTATCGAAAGGCTCAGTAATGTTAAGTCCCATGATTTCCCAGTGTCCAGTCATAGTATCCTTACCAAGAGATACTTCTTCCAATTTTGTTGCATATCCTGTTGGATTGCTTTCAGCTGGAACAGTCTTAAGAGGAGTTTCTCGAGGAATATTTCCAAGACCAATTTTAGCCATGTTTGGGACATTCAAACCAACTGCTTTTGAAATGTGTCCCAGTGTGTCAGAAGCTCCATCTGGAACCCCTGCATTGACAAAGTTATTAGCATCTGGTGCAGCACCGATTCCTACAGAATCCAGTACCACCAAGTGAATACGATTAAATTTTGACATAGTGTATCTCCTTATTATTTTGCTTTGCTTGAAGTTAAAATCTGAACTCCGTCTCGTCCAGCAACGATGACCTTATCCACCATTTTGTTGAATAAGCCGTGCTCTACAACACCAACGACATGGTCCAATTCTTGTCCGAAAGTAATTGGATCTTCGATGACATCCAAGGCAAGGTCAATGATAAAGTTCTGCATATCGGTCACAAAACGTTGGCCATCTTTTTCACGGAAACTTGGTTTGTAGCCAGCTCGCTCAAAACGACGAAAGACTTGTTCTGCGCCATACTGAACCACTTCTACAGGCAATTTAAAAGCACCTAGTTTGTCGACCAGCTTGCTTTCATCCACTACCCAAATGTAGTCTTTTGAGGGCGTTGCCACAACCTTCTCCATGAGAAGGGCACCACCACCGCCTTTGATTCCGTTAAACTGATTATCCACTTCATCCGCCCCGTCGACTGTCACATCGACAAAGTCTACTTGGTCAATAGACTTGAGTGGGATATTAAGCCCTTCAGCCTGTTTACTAGTCACACTAGAAGTCGTTACAGCTGTAATCTGTAACCCTTCTTCCTTGATACGACGACCAATTTCTTCGACAAAATAATAGGCAGTAGAACCCGTTCCCAGTCCGACAACCATGCCATCATTGACAAATTCAGCAGCCTTGATACCTGCCATTTTCTTCAGATTTTCCACTCAAACACCTCCATTAAAGAGCTACCTCTATTATACCATGTAAAGGCTTTTATTTCATGGATACACTAGAAAAACCCGAACATTTTTATTTCGGGTTTTGATGTCCTATTTAACCATATCAGGATCGTAGTCATAAAATCCTGTATCAAGAAAACGGTTTTTAGGGTGAAGTTTACGAACTTCTTCATCCAGCAAGAAAGCTTGGTCATGGCTAAAGTTGCCCTCTTGGATCAAGCTACGCGCTTGGATAAAGAGTTTTGCAATCTCAACAAAGTTCTGACCAGGTGTATAGAGACCTTCTAATTTCCAGTGAGTAAAACCATGCTCGACCAATTCTGTCAATTTGGTCATCAAATCAAGGTCATTGTTGGCAAAGATATGGGTACCATGATTGTCTTCAAAAATGGAATAGTGGCTCTCTGGGTCGCTTGGTTCAGCCAAGAAGAGGTCACGTTTACGCGTCTTTTCATCATCGATATGCGTAAAGTTATAGTAGTTTTGCAAGAGTGGACGTTTAGAATGGTGAATAACACTAGCACCGTAAACCAAAACTTCAGCAGGAATTTCCAAAATCTCTGGCATTTTGAAAAGTTCAGCTGATGGAATTTCACGCGCCAAAACAGCCTCAGATGCGCCAGCCTTTTGTCCCCAGAAGTTAATCTGACGGCTGCTAGTTACCATAGTTGAGGCATCGTAGATAGTCTTAAATGAATAACCATCGCGATTGACTACGTAAAAAACGCCTGCATCCCCAATCGTAATGTAGTCTGTCTTGATTTCTTCCAAAAAGTCTAAGAAAGGCTTGATACGGTCCATCATATCTTGGTGCATGAGTGCATTAACCGCAACAATCAATTCCTTATCAGCATCATGAACCAGCTTAGCGATTTCACGCAATTGGTCATGACTAAAAGTTGTTGGCAGACGAAGGCCAAAATCTTTCTCACCAACATAGATACGGTCTACGCCAGCTTCGAGCAGTTGTTTAACTTGTTCAATACTTTCAGCAGTTGCTGTAATAATAATCTTTTCCATAAGAAAAATTATACCACATTTCTGCAAAATCAGCTATGAATACTGGGAGTTTTACAAAAAGTCCGTCTTATTTTTAAATTTTGAAATTAAAAAGTGGACAGTATCCAATACCGTTCACTCTCTTTTTATGCATGTGTTTCTTCAACTAGGTGACCATCATTCATGACATAAATTCGGTCAAACTTATCAAGGAGGCGTGTATCATGTGTAATCATGACAACTCCTCTACCCTGTTCGTGGGCAATGGCCGACAACATCTCCGTAACTTGGTAGGCACGCTCGGTATCCAGACTGGCTGTTGGCTCATCGGCAAGCACAATGCTTGGATTGTTATAGAGGGCTCTAGCAATCGCAGCCCGTTGACGTTCACCACCTGATAAAGCCTTGGGATACTGATCTTGTACCTTTTCCAAATCCAACAAGTCCAGTAACTCTTTTCGATCACTTTTACTATTTTTTCCCTTATCCAGTCTGTCAATCAAATCCAGCTGTTCTTTGACCGTTAGAAAAGGAATTAAGTTTGAAGCCTGAAGAATAAAGCCAAACTCTCTAAAACGGAGGTCTGTTTTCTCCTTCTCCGTCAAACTGCCTGTTTCCTTCCCCTTAACTAAAATCTTTCCACTCGATGCTTCCTGAAGTTGGCCTAGAGTCGTTAGAAAGGTCGTCTTTCCAGAGCCTGAAGGCCCAACGATAGCCACGAACTCTCCCGCATTTAGCTGAAAATTCGTCTCATGTAGAGCTATGACTTTCATCTTTCCTTCCCCGTACGTTTTTGTCACTTGAGTCATTTCAATCAATGCTGTCATACTATTCTCCTTATCAGTCTGCAATCGCAGTAATCGGGTCCACCTTTAGCAAGCGTGGAAGTGAAATGACACCACCTAGCATGGCCATCAAGCAAATCACCAAGCTTAGGACAGAATAGGCTAACCAACTTGGGTAGAAAAAGAAGGTAGCTGGCAAGACTAAAATCACTCCTCCAATAGCAAGCAAGGCTAAAGCGATCCCCATACCAGCTAGGAAGAAGATTTGACAGAAAAGAGACCATACAATGGTTTTGATCTGTATTCCCTGAGCCCGCATTATTCCATAAAGTCCTAGTTTTTGTATGGTAATGATATAAACAAATATACCCACAATCAAGCCTGTGATGACAATCATAGCAATAATCATCCCTGAAAATACATTCACCTGAGGTGTGTAACCAGGAATTTTCGAAATCATTTTGGGAATAGAAATTTGTTTCAGTCCATCGCCAGCCACTTCTATATCATTTTTCAATACCAAGGCAGAAATCGATTTATTTGATTTTAAAGTTCCTTGTAAGGTCCAATAAGTTGTCAGACTCGTAAAGACAACAGGCTCGGTGAAAAATTTATTTCCTTGGGTCAGGCCTACAATCTTGTACCTTGCCTCGCTTCCATTGAGTTGAATGGCATCACCTAGCTTGATTCCATAATTCTCGAAGGACTGATCCACGACCACTTCGTCATCCCCTTCAGGATATCGGCCCTCCGTCAAACTAGGAGAGATAAAAGCGTCCCACTCCTGAGCAAAGATGGAAACATTGATCTTTTCACTATCATCGACTAGATTGGTCACAGCGAACATATAACCCAGTGGAGTAGCCTCCTCAGAACTCTTTTCCTTATAGTCCTTTTCAGGAATAAAAGATGCTGTCAAATTATCATTTGCATAGTCAGATAAAACTATACCCGTCGCTTGCCAATTATCAATAGCAGCCCGATTGTTTCGCACAAGTCCAAGAGCTAAACTAGTCATAAAAAAGACCATAAAAGCAATGAGAAAAATGGTAGTTAGAATCAAACTATATCGAAGTTTGTTTCGTAATATTTCTTTGATAGCAAGATACATGCTTATCTCCTTTAACTTTTCAAGAGGTATCGATTAGACACCCCACTACTATAAAAATAGGAGACAGAAAATCTGTCTCTGTATTCAAAACAAATCTCACTAATCAAATTAAATAAAATCAAGAAAATAAGGAAAGAAATTTTCGTAAAAAAGAATCATTTGGTAGCTCTATTCCCTTGCTAATATAAGCAATTATGAATATTAATAAGTATTTGGTGTCCATCCATCCTATCATTTTCACATTATGGTGTCAAGAAAAGTGATTTTGAAAAGGGACTTTATTCTTATTGTAACCTTTCTGTAATAATTCTCTGCTGAAAAAATGATAAAATAGGTATGTACTGTTAAGGAGAGAATAATGCCCGTAAGAAAATTACAATCCTATGAGGTAGACTATCAAGAAGAATTAAGCCAGCAGGTTCCTCGCTATCAAGATTATACACCTGAAGCGCAATCTGATGCCAATCTCAAGGAAATCCTATTTTTTGTTAATATCGCTGTTTTTTGTATCTGTATTGCTATCTTTAGTTTTATCTTTTTAGCATTAAAACTATCAACTGCTCTTGCATTTGCCGCAGCAATCGGATCCAGCTTACTTGTTTTAAAAGTTCAACGGTCTATCATCAAACGAAAACGTAGAAGATAAATCCAAAATATCGCCCCGTCTGGAGCGATATTTTTATTTTTTCTTTTTAGATGGTGTGTGGATGGCAATCTTCACTTCAAAGATTGTTCCCTTTGGTTTATTATCTTTAACAGTAATGGTTCCTTTTAGGGCATCTACAATTTGCTTGGCTAGGGATAAACCTAAACCAAAACCACCTTTTTGACGGGTTCTAGCCTTGTCCACTCGATAAAAACGATCAAAAATTTTCTTCTTATCTTCCGCGGAAATACCGACTCCATTATCGGAAACTAGCAAATACAGATTACGATCAGTCGCTGAAATCATAAAATCAATTTCACCATCTTCTTCAGTATACTTGACAGCATTATCAAATAGGATAGTCATCAACTGCTTCAAGAGAAGCTGATCTGTGACAATCGTGCGATGGATGCGATTTTCAAAACGGAAGACACGGTCATTTTCAGAAGCAATCATCTCATAGTTTGTGAAAGTCGTGTTAAAAAAGCTAGTTGGAACTTCTGCAAGTTCTGGCTTAATTCCATCATCTCGTCGAGCTAAGTTCAGCAAGTTTGTCGTCAAAAAACGCATATTTCGGACTTCTTCCAAACTCGATGCAATGCTTTCACTCACATCCATAATGGTAGCTTCTGGCTTACGGAAAAGGGTCTCTAAACGATTTTGCAGAACTGCAAGTGGAGTTCGTAACTCATGACTGGCATTTTCCACAAAGGACTGCTGCTTCTGCATGCTCTCAAGCAGAGGACGAACACTGACTCGAGCTAGATAGAGACTGGCAAGTAAAGACAAAATCCAGAAACTAGCCATCACAACCACAATCAATTGTTCATGCTTTTGACTAGCCTGCTCCAACTGACTGGTATTAATCAAGACAGCCGCATACTTGATATTGGTTGAAACCGAACTAATATTCGTTTCCATCAATATCATGCGATAGATTTCTTCTTGTCCATAGCTATTAAAAACCTGAATCTGGTAGATATGGCCTAGTTCTTTCTTTTCTAACTTAATCTTATCCAATCCCAAAAATCGATTTCCAGAAAGGAGTTGGGTAAAATTTTTATCAAAAAGAATGACTTCTGTGTTGGAACTGACATTCGGTTTTACTTCAGTCTTGCTAGTATCTGTAGCCGCATTCTCTAAGTCTTTAATCTCTTCTGTTGCCCTATTTACTGCCAGCTGAATAACTGCTTGAGGATTTTCACTCAGTCCATGAAGCTTATCATCCACCGAAGTATAAAGACTCGAATGCATGACCTGCAAAATAATCAGAGTCATTGTAGAGAAAATCAGAGTGAAGACACCAAAGTTGCGGATAAAATAACTAAAGTCATCCGCATACCATGTTTTTTTTAGTTTACTGAACATCTTTTAAAATATACCCAACACTGCGCAAGGTTTGCAAATTCTCTGCAAAAGTGGTTCCTTTTAATTTCTTACGGACTTTTGAAACATAGACTTCGACAACTGAAATCGTTGTGTCACTATCAAATCCCCATAGACGATCAAAAATCTGAGTCTTGGGCAAAATAACATTTTGATTTTGAAGGAAATAAACTAATAAATCGAACTCTTTCCCCAACAATTCGACAGGAGTATCTTCGACTTTAACGGTATTGGTTGACAAATTAACCACAATATTTCCATAAGTCAAGCTGTTTTCATTAAATTTACCTGAACGTTTGAGAAGGGCTTGAATCCGCATTTTGAGTTCTTCTAGGTAGAAAGGTTTAGTCAGATAATCATCCGCTCCCAGTTCAAATCCATGTCCCTTATCATCCAAACTTTCCTTGGCAGTCATGATCAGAACTGGAGTCGTAATCCCCTTTTCACGCAATTCTTTCAAGACTTGGAAGCCATTTTTTTCAGGCAACATTAGATCGAGCAAAATCAAGTCATAAACGCCACTCTCAGCTTCGTAGAGACCTTCTTCCCCATCAAATACCTGCATGACATCCGCAAAATCGTCTAAAAAGTCAAATACTGAATTTGACAGGCCTAGGTCATCCTCAACTAATAAGATTTTTATCATGAGAAACTCCTCCTTATTAAAACCATTATACCAAATTTGCCTTAAAAAAAACTCAACTCTCTGCATTTTACATGAGATAGCTGAGTTTTCTTTTTATTTTAGGCTTATTTATGCATTTCCGTATTGAAGAACAACTGCTTCCACTGCAGCTTTTTCACGGTTAATCAAGTCAACACGCGCTGCAATTTCCTTGATTCCCATACCGATGTTACGGCTAAGAGCAAGATCAGAAAGTTGTGGCTCAAAGAATTCCTTATATTCCGCCAAGCGTTGCTCTGTCTTAAATACATGAGCAGGAAGGATAACAAAGCTATCAAAGCTCATATCTCCTCCAAGAGCTGCCTTGATCCAAGCCCAGTTTTCACGAGCCCAAGACCATGCTGTTTCCTGAGTTGCTTGATGGTTTAAGAACTGGAAGTACCAAGCAGACAAGTCTTGTGGTTTGACCACAAATTTGTCCTTCCAAGAAGCAATCAAGGTTTGAATATTTTCGGCATCTGTACTGTATGCAAGAGCTCCTGCCAACTGGCGCTTGAAGACCGCATCCGTCGCATGAGTGTAAAGGTCAAGATAAATGGCTACCAATTCCTTAGTCTCGTGATGTTTCATTTCATTGATTAGGACTTGGGAACGAATAGCTGCTGGAAGTCCTGCAAGCTGATCCTTGTGAGCCGCGAAGATTTGGCTAGCGACTTGACTAGCTTCTGCATCATTTGAACGAATCATCATAGAAACAGCCAACTGACGAACCAATTCATCCTCATCTGATTCTCCATCTTTAGCTTCAAAACCAAGACGGTCATAGTTGTGACGAGCCAATTTAGCAACCAATTCTTTGAAGGCTCTTTCGGCTTCTGTTCCTTCATCGATAAAGCGCTCTAGGGCAGAAATCACTTGAGAAACAGCTGAAACGACAAGGTAAGATTCTTCTTTAGCAAGTTTATCAAGGACTGGGAGCAAGTCAGCATAAGAAATGTGCCCCGCTTCAGCAAGCAAACGACGTTCTTGAACGATTTGAAGTTTACTTGTGTTATCAAGCTCAACTAGGTCAGCAAGAACAGCATCTAACAAGTCTCCTTGATAGTCTGTAATATAGTGGGCTGTATTTTCAGTATTGAAACGAAGAGCTCCTTCATTTTCAGCAAGAAGGGCTGCGTAGCCTGGAATTTCGATGCTTTCAGTTTCAAGTGTATCAGGCAAGCCTTTCCAGTTGCTATTGAGTGGCACAACCCAGAGACGGTTCTTGTCTTCGTTCTCACCGATAAAGAATTGTTTTTGTGAAATCTTCAAAACATCATTTTCAACTTTGACAGTGAGAACTGGGTAACCAGGCTGTTCCAACCAAGAATCCATAAAGGCTGCGACATCACGTCCAGACGCTTGACCAAGGGCATCCCAAAGATCACGACCAATTGTATTGCTGTACTGATGTTTTTCAAAGTAGGCATGCAAACCTTTGGCAAAATCGGCATCACCCAGCCAACGACGAAGCATGTGCATGAGGCGACTTCCTTTGGCATAGACGATAGCTCCGTCAAAGAGTGTATTGATTTCATCTGGGTGTTTGACTTCGACGTGAACTGACTGAACTCCATCAGTCGCATCGCGTTCAAGAGCGTGAGGCACTCCACCTGTTTGGAAATCTTCAAAAATATTCCAGCTTGGCTCAATGGCATCCACACAGACATATTCCATCATGTTAGCAAAGCTTTCATTGAGCCAAAGGTCATCCCACCATTTCATAGTAACGAGATTGCCAAACCATTGGTGAGCCAATTCATGTGCCACAACAAGGGCAACTTGTTGGCGACTAGCAAAAGTTGAGTTCTCATCTACAACCAAGCAAACTTCACGGTAGGTCACAAGACCCCAGTTTTCCATAGCACCTGCTGAGAAGTCAGGAAGGGCGATATGGAGAGATTGAGGGATTGGGTATTTGACTCCGTAGTAATCTTCGTAAAACTCGATGGAGCGAACGGCGATGTCCAGTGAGAAATCAAGGTTAGATAATGGGTGAGCTTTGGTTGAGTAGACACCTACAAGGGTACCGTTTTTAGTTTTAGCCGTCACACCTTGCAAATCACCCGCAACAAAGGCTAACAAGTAAGAAGACATGCGAGGTGTTGTTTCAAACTTCCAGATACCTGTTTCCTTGCGGTTTTCCACATCAATCTCAGGCATGTTAGACAAGGCCACTTCACCTTCTGCTTGGTCAAAACGTAGAGAGAAATCAAAAGTTGCCTTGGCTTCAGGCTCATCCACACATGGGAAGGCTTCGCGCGCAAAATGGCTCTCGAACTGAGTAGACAATACTTCCTTCTTGACTCCATCAACTGTGTAGTAAGATGGGTAAATCCCTGTCATGTTGTCTGTAATTCTTCCTGAGAAAGCGATAACCACTTCAACTTGACCTGCTTCAGCAAGTTCAATATGAAGGGCTTCATTGTCATGGTCAACTGTAAATGGGCGAGCTTGACCTGCAACTTCTACAGTGGCGATTTCCAAGTCTTTTTGGTGGAGGGAAATACGGTCACTCTGTGCTTGACCACTAATAGTCACCTTTCCTGAAAAAGTCTTGGTCTCACGACTCAAGTCTAAAAATAAATCATAATGTTCAGGAACAAATTGCTTAATAAAATGTTCAACTGCTTGCATAGTTTTCTCCTATTCTAAGTTTAAGAGCTAGAGCTCTTCTTCAAACAAACTTATTATATCATGTTTTGCTTAAGAAAAAAGGATTGGACGGCGATTTCCAAAACTTTCTTCCTTCTAATAGCCTACAGTGGGTAGACCTTGCGAAATTCTTCTAAAACAACCTTGCTTTCAGGTGTAAAAGTCAGTCCTGCTTCTCTCAGCCACTCGGCAAAACAATCCTCATGAACCTGACGCCAATAGGCTAGGGATTTGTCACCTTCTCCTTCCTTAAAGGCATGTTGAGCAGAAACTTGATTGAAGGGCTGGACAGAAACCTTTGTAATTTCGACAATACAGACAGCCTGATTTTGACTATCTAAAATGACATCAAAAGTTCCTTCTTGAGGAAGAGACTCGGCTTCTAGTGCATAGAGGTCGTAGGCTGATGCTGTTGCTGTTTTTTCGCCTTTTAAAACCAAATCTGCTAAAAGGTCTGGTTCCACTCCAAAAGCCCAAGCATCGATTTCATCTCCTATAGAGGGGTTAATTTTCTTGTAGGCATTCCACATTTCTTGCGGTGTCATGGGTTCCTCCTTTTTATTAAATTTTATTCTACCTACTTCAAAGACCAGCCACCATCAATAGTCAAAATTTGTCCCTGCATGGAGCTCGCTTTCCCACTTGCTAAGAAAAGGCTAATTTCTGCTACTTCCTCTGGCTCAATCCAGCGTTTGATTGGGGTTTCACTAGCCACCCAGTCAGCCAATCCACCTGGCTCAAAATCCGCAGCGGTCATAGCTGTCTTGACGGCTCCTGGAGCGATACCAAATACCTGAATCCCATCTTCTGCATAGTCTAGAGCCAACTGCTTGGTAAAGCCAGCTAGGGCGTGCTTTGAGGAGGTATAAGCGTGTCCACCACCACCTGCTAGGCTAGAAGCAATGGAGCACATATTGATAATGATTCCTTTTTTATTCTCCAGCATTTGTGTCAAATAATGCCGAGTCAACTCAACAGGAGTCACATAGTTGATTTCAAAAATCTCTTGAATTTCCTGGGCTGATTGCACCAAAAGTGGTTTATAATCATCCAAAACTCCAGCAGTATTGCACAAAACATCAACCTGAGGACACCAGTCAAAAATAGGCTCCAAGTCCAAGGTCAAATCTCTCTGTAAAAAATGGAAATCACCTTGTAGGAATGGATTTTCACCTTGGTCCACTCCATAAACTTGATAGTCCTTCTCTAAAAAAAGTCGAGCCTGAGCCAATCCGATACCTGAACTCACTCCTGTAATGAGTACACGTCTAGCCATGCACTTCTACCCAATCTGTCGCCAAAACATCACAAGGTGTCGGGCTCCACATGGAAAAACCTTCCCCTTCTCCAGACACGTTGATTAGGAAATAAGGTGTCACTTCAAGTGCAATCCCGTTTTGTTCAATGGTGTCAAAAAGTTGGACATAGTTTTCAGCACCTCCCCAACCAGTACGTACATATTTTTTCTTAGCCTTTAAGCCTGGCAGGATTTCTTCAAATGTCATGTTATTCTCCTTTGATTTTACATTCTTCATTTAATTATAACAAAAAACCGCTTTGCAACGGCTTTTTGACTGTATATTAGTTAAATAAACTAATAGCTATCCAATTTTTTAATTATTTAAGTTCAATCAGTTTATTATAAATTTTTTCAGTTAACTCTTTCTGCTGTGTTCCTGTTAAATAATGTGAAGTACGAATTAAAACTGTTCCATAAACATAGTGCGAACCAGGATTTAAAGCAGTACCATCAAATGCGCTAATATATGTGTTGCGTTTCTCAGATTCTTCTTTTGTCTTATACACCTCTACATTTCCACCAGCATCATTTCCTTTCTGAACAATATCAGATCCCTCTACTGAATGTGTAACTTGATTGTCAACAAAATATACAGACGCTGTATACCCACCTTGTTTATTCAATTTATTATTTGGATCGTTATTTTCAGTAACAGACTGTACTCCTGTAATTGAAGAAATTTCTTTGAGTCTTTCTTCAACAAAAGTATTAGATGGATTTGTAATTTGTTTTAGCTGAAGAATACTATTTTGATAAAGAGTCTGTTTGTCAGATAAATTCTTTTTTGTTTCACTATAGTCTAATGGTTTACTTAATTCTTCTATTTGTTCCTCAATATTAGCAGTCGCTTTCTCCATTTCTGGTACCTTACGAAGTGAATTTTGACTATCTTCAATTGCTTTTTTTAATTCTTCTAATTTTTTTGAATCCAATGGCTCTTCGCCAATTTCAATTACCTTCTCAGCCTCAGCTATTTGGTCTTCAACCTCTTTATTTTTGTCTTTTAAATCTCTAACTGTATCTTCAAACTTAGTTACAGCAGCCCTGTAGGGGACATAAGATAAAAAATAATATCCCAAACCTGAAATTCCTACAATAAGACACATTGACAATATAATTATTTTTTTCTTCATTTTAATCTCCAAAAAATATTTAATATCTTCATAATTCTACTATATTACCCCAAAACAAGCAACAAAAAAAACCGCTTTGCAACGGCTTTTTGAAAATGATTTATTCTATTCTTCCATCATTTACATGATTACCAAGTTAATCCAGCTGCTTTAATTTCTTTCTTAGAGGCATACTTGCCATTTGGTTTATGCCATCTTCCTCTGGAATCTTTGAAATAACCACCTGAATTTGCTGCTTGCGTGTTTGATTCCTGACTCTCTTCCTTTTCTTGTTCTGCTTGACGAGCCTTTTCTTCCTCTTCTTTCGCCTTCTTCTCAGCTTCTGCTTTTTCCTCCGCCTCTTTCTTAGCTTTTGCCTCTTCTTCCTTCTTAGCCTTTTCTTTTTCTTCTTTTACCTTAGCATCTTCAACTAGATTTTTAGCAGTTCCGTCCAAATAGTTAATTTCTGCATTAGCCGAAACATTATCTAAAATGACATGCGTCACAGAATACTTATCCACCTTTTCCTTACTGCTACCCAACTTAATTTCTAATAGCTTACCATTTTCATCAATCCCTACATATTGCAACCCAATCTGTCTAGGAATAAGCTCATCATTTTGATAAATTGGCGTCACCTTGTAATCAAGATAGTAGTTTGGATGATTAGCGAGCCATGAATCCAACCGATTTTCATAGTAAAGTATACTATTCTGGTTATGTTCATCCGTTCCAGAATAGTTTCCAGCATTGAGCCAGTTAGTCATAGGGACCAAGTTTTTCTTTTCATCGTTCAATCCACTAAACTGATATCCAATCAAATGGCCTCTACTCATTAACCAAGCTTCTTCCCGGCCATCTCCGTAAAAGAATTTATAGTTGTGCCACCCTACCGGATCATAGGTCAATTTTGAATCTCTTTTCTCAGTTGGCTCATCACTATCCTTTAGCTGAATATGAGCACCCGTCGCACGATTTTTAGAATCCAGTTCTCCAAGTTCAAGCTGTTTTTCACTTTTAAACGGCAATAGACCAGCTTCTTTAAACAACTTTTCATCAAACTTAGCTTGTTTTTGTTCCACTTTTGCTTCTGAAACTTTTGTCTCTTTCTTATGACCAGAACAAGCCGCCAAAGTAAAGACTGATAAAAAGGCTAGACTCGCATAAACCAACTTCTTCATATTTAACATCCTTACGCATTTTTATTCCATTTTACTATAATATATCAAAACAATCAATCGTATCATATATCATTATTGTTAAAAACCACTTTACAACGGCTTTTTGACTATATTTCACTCCATACTATCTTCTTAAACCCACGGAAAAAGAGAAAGACTCCAATAAAGAGGATAGCTAAAGGAATAATCTTTGTAAGAAAAACATTTGAAATTCCCATCCACTCATAGTAACGGAGCAGAGAACCTACAATAAGGTGGGCAACAATCATACTGTTAAAAGGACGAAAAAACGCTTCTTTCCAATTCCAAATACTGATGACTAGAGAAAGCGTAAAGACAAGGAAACTATCCCAGGGAGCAGGAAGATAAAATGCTCCTTCTTGTACAAAACTTCCTATTCCTACATATCCCAGAACAACTAGCAGAACAAGAATCCCAACGACAATATAGGTGCCAATTTTCATTTTAGAAGAATCTTGGACTAAACTCCATCGTAAGATTGTGGCTACAAGCCAAAATCCAATCAAAAAAAGAAGAAGTTGCCCTAAAAACGTAAGCAAATTGACTGCTAAGAGAGGACCTTTAGAAAAATCACCCAGTAGATGATAGTAACGTAATATCGCTAGGACAAAAATTGGTGTCAAAAGGGACTCCTTGATCGAACTGCGTGGCGCTTCCTTGAGAATCTCTTTCATTATTTTTTTAGGATTCTTACCTAGATAATCCTCTGCACTCATGCCATCTCGTTCTGCTTCTGAGAAATCTAACATCATCAAATAGATTTGCTCTCTGAGATAGTCCTCATCATAGAGAAATCCAGCAAGATTAAAACTATCCCACAGCTCCTCAAAATACTGCTGATTCTCCTCAGAAAACTCATGCAACAAAGCGCTTGTTTCTTCATAATACTTCATTTTCTTCATGGTTTAACCCCCGTTCTTAATCCTTTCTACTTTTTGACTCAAATCATCCCATTGTTGCCAAAAGATCGAGACACGCTCTTCTCCTTCTTTGGTTAACGAAAAATACTTCCGATCTGGACCATCTGGCGACGGACGCATGTCGCCTCTAATCCATTGATTTTTTTCTAACTTTTGCAACAAAGGATAAATAGTTCCTGGAACGATAGTATCAAAGCCAGCCTCTCGCAAAGTCTGAACCAACTCATAACCATATCGCTCTTTTTTAGCAATCATATCCAAGACACAACCTTCAAGAACACCTTTTAATAGTTGAGTTTCCTTCATCCCTTCTCCCTTCTAATCTACTTTGTAATACCTACTAGTAGTTTCATATATAATATACCACTTCCACACTAGTTTGTAAAGCATAATAGTTAAATAAAAAGGCTCTATAATATTTGTAGTGGGTAAATCCCCTATGGATATTATGGAGCCTATTTTGTTGTAGAAAAAAAGTCCCATATCATCTATAATGAAAAGCGACCAAACTATCATTAGAAAGAATCATATG
>NZ_WIJO01000038.1:0-19189 GCF_009496205.1 Streptococcus mitis | reverse complement strand
AGAAGGTCTTGGAATTGAGGGGAGTTCCTTCACGAGCTTCGACAAGAGTTTGTTCGTACTGCTTTTGAGCTTGCTTAGCGAGGTAGAAGATTTTTTTAAATCCACAATTTTGTCTTCTTTTAGGGCAACCGTTACAGACAAAGGGAGCCTTGTCGAGTAGAGGGCAAGGAAGGTTATGGCATGTAGACTCTCGGACTTGTCTGTTTCGTTTGACTTCTTTGGAAACAGTAGTTGGGCCTTTTAGAATAAGTTGGCCCATAGCTTTGAAGGTTTCACCGCGCTCTAAACCTAGCTGGATGTCATTACGGTCTGAAAGGGTAAGGTGTTTATGTTTTGTCATAGTAGATTTCATTTCTAACTCAAACGTCTCATACTTAATTCCACCATAAAAATCCGTTTTAGACTAATTTTCACTTTGACCAGCCAAGTGGAAGTTACTTTGAGAAGTTACCTAAAAAATTCTACCGCATACAAAAAAGAAAAATATCTTGACAACCAAGGGAAAAATTTGTTACAATAATAGACGGTACTTTTTACTTTTGGTCTCTCAAGAGTGTACAGGGACGTGCTGACAAATGTTGCAAAAGTACACACAGATGATAGCTGTCACCAAGTGTATCATCACCAAAAATAAAAAAACACAGGAGAATGTAGATGCCTACAATTAACCAATTGGTTCGCAAACCGCGTAAATCAAAAGTAGAAAAATCTAAATCACCAGCTTTGAACGTTGGTTACAACAGTCATAAAAAAGTTCAAACAAACGTTTCTTCACCACAAAAACGTGGTGTTGCAACTCGTGTTGGAACAATGACACCTAAAAAACCTAACTCAGCCCTTCGTAAATTTGCTCGTGTACGTTTGAGCAACCTTATCGAAGTTACTGCCTACATCCCAGGTATCGGACACAACTTGCAAGAGCACAGCGTGGTGCTTCTTCGTGGTGGACGTGTAAAAGACCTTCCAGGGGTACGTTACCATATCGTCCGTGGTGCACTTGATACTGCAGGTGTTAACGATCGTAAACAAGGCCGTTCTAAATACGGTACTAAACGTCCAAAAGCATAAGGAAAGGGGATAAAGAGAAATGAGTCGTAAAAATAGAGCTCCAAAACGTGACGTATTGCCAGATCCGCTTTACAATTCACAACTAGTTACTCGTCTTATCAACCGCGTTATGCTTGATGGTAAACGTGGTACAGCTGCTTCAATCGTTTACGGTGCCTTTGAGCAAATCAAAGAAGCTACTGGAAACGATGCACTTGAAGTATTTGAAACAGCTATGGAAAACATCATGCCTGTACTTGAAGTACGTGCACGTCGTGTTGGTGGTTCTAACTACCAAGTCCCAGTTGAAGTTCGTCCAGAACGTCGTACAACACTTGGACTTCGTTGGTTGGTAACAATCGCTCGTCTTCGTGGTGAACACACAATGCAAGATCGTCTTGCAAAAGAAATCTTGGATGCTGCTAACAACACTGGTGCAGCAGTTAAGAAACGTGAAGACACTCACCGTATGGCTGAAGCTAACCGTGCATTCGCACACTTCCGTTGGTAAAATCATGATGCTAGGAACGGTAAGGATGCAAGGTGAAAATAGGAAACTGACGCAGTATTCGACGAATACAAGGAAGTTTATCTTTTTCACACAGCATCCCGTTCCGGCTCAAATCGGCTAATTAACTCTAGCCCGAGTTCAATTCAATTTGTAAATCTACAAGTTGAAACCAACAATAGCATGAAAACATTGAGAACGGGTAGGTCCTGCCTATCCGTTTTTATTAAAATCATGTTATAATAGAATAGAAATCAAAAATAAATAGGAGAAACAAACCTCATGGCACGCGAATTTTCACTTGAAAAAACTCGTAATATCGGTATCATGGCTCACGTCGATGCTGGTAAAACAACAACTACTGAGCGTATTCTTTACTACACTGGTAAAATCCACAAAATCGGTGAAACTCACGAAGGTGCGTCACAAATGGACTGGATGGAGCAAGAGCAAGAGCGTGGTATCACTATCACATCTGCTGCGACAACAGCTCAATGGAACAACCACCGCGTAAACATCATCGACACACCAGGACACGTGGACTTCACAATCGAAGTACAACGTTCTCTTCGTGTATTGGATGGTGCGGTTACCGTTCTTGACTCACAATCAGGTGTTGAGCCTCAAACTGAAACAGTTTGGCGTCAAGCAACTGAGTATGGAGTTCCACGTATCGTATTTGCCAACAAAATGGACAAAATCGGTGCTGACTTCCTTTACTCTGTAAGCACACTTCATGATCGTCTTCAAGCAAATGCACACCCAATCCAATTGCCAATCGGTTCTGAAGATGACTTCCGTGGTATCATCGACTTGATCAAGATGAAAGCTGAAATCTATACTAACGACCTTGGTACAGATATCCTTGAAGAAGACATCCCAGCTGAATACCTTGACCAAGCTCAAGAATACCGTGAAAAATTGATCGAAGCAGTTGCTGAAACTGACGAAGAATTGATGATGAAATACCTCGAAGGTGAAGAAATCACTAACGAAGAATTGAAAGCTGGTATCCGTAAAGCAACTATCAACGTTGAATTCTTCCCAGTATTGTGTGGTTCTGCCTTCAAGAACAAAGGTGTTCAATTGATGCTTGATGCGGTTATTGACTACCTTCCAAGCCCACTTGACATCCCAGCGATCAAAGGTATCAACCCAGATACAGATGAAGAAGAAACTCGTCCAGCATCTGATGAAGAGCCATTTGCAGCTCTTGCCTTCAAGATCATGACAGACCCATTCGTAGGTCGTTTGACATTCTTCCGTGTATACTCAGGTGTTCTTCAATCAGGTTCATACGTATTGAACACTTCTAAAGGTAAACGTGAGCGTATCGGACGTATCCTTCAAATGCACGCTAACAGCCGTCAAGAAATCGACACTGTTTACTCAGGTGATATCGCTGCTGCCGTTGGTTTGAAAGATACTACAACTGGTGACTCATTGACAGATGAAAAAGCTAAAATCATCCTTGAGTCAATCAACGTTCCAGAACCAGTTATCCAATTGATGGTTGAACCAAAATCTAAAGCTGACCAAGACAAGATGGGTATTGCCCTTCAAAAATTGGCTGAAGAAGATCCAACATTCCGCGTTGAAACAAACGTTGAAACTGGTGAAACAGTTATCTCTGGTATGGGTGAGCTTCACCTTGACGTCCTTGTTGACCGTATGCGTCGTGAGTTCAAAGTTGAAGCGAACGTAGGTGCTCCTCAAGTATCTTACCGTGAAACATTCCGCGCTTCTACTCAAGCACGTGGATTCTTCAAACGTCAGTCTGGTGGTAAAGGTCAATTCGGTGATGTATGGATTGAATTTACTCCAAACGAAGAAGGTAAAGGATTCGAATTCGAAAACGCAATCGTCGGTGGTGTGGTTCCTCGTGAATTTATCCCAGCGGTTGAAAAAGGTTTGGTAGAATCTATGGCTAACGGTGTTCTTGCAGGTTACCCAATGGTTGACGTTAAAGCTAAACTTTACGATGGTTCATACCACGATGTCGACTCATCTGAAACTGCCTTCAAGATCGCGGCTTCACTTGCCCTTAAAGAAGCTGCTAAATCAGCACAACCAGCTATCCTTGAGCCAATGATGCTTGTAACAATCACTGTTCCAGAAGAAAACCTTGGTGATGTTATGGGTCACGTAACTGCTCGTCGTGGACGTGTAGATGGTATGGAAGCACACGGTAACAGCCAAATCGTTCGTGCTTACGTTCCACTTGCTGAAATGTTCGGTTACGCAACAGTTCTTCGTTCTGCATCTCAAGGACGTGGTACATTCATGATGGTATTTGACCACTACGAAGATGTACCTAAGTCAGTACAAGAAGAAATCATTAAGAAAAACAAAGGTGAAGACTAATCAGTCCTCACTCTAGAAGGAAGTCACTTAGTGGCTTCCTTTTTTGGATAGTTCCGATAAATTTTATAGATTCTGAAAACATGCACTCATAAAAATTTCATATAAAAATGAGTTAAAGTTATTTGCGGAAGAAATATATAATTATCAATAGAAATAAGTTGAAAAAAATATAAACTACCTTTTAAAAACTTATAAAAAAAGGAGAACATTCATAAATAAACGTTAAAATAGAAAATTCAGAAAATTTCTTCTTTTCTCTTGAAAATTTTTGAAAAAATGGTATGATAGTAACAAGTTATTTTTAAGAGAAGAGAAAGGGGAACAATGGAGAAAATCAGTTTAGAATCTCCTAAGACGGGGTCGGACCTAGTTTTGGAAACACTTCGTGATTTAGGAATTGATACCATCTTTGGTTATCCTGGTGGTGCAGTCTTGCCTTTTTATGATGCGATATATAATTTTAAAGGCATTCGCCACATTCTAGGACGCCATGAGCAAGGTTGTCTGCATGAAGCTGAAGGTTATGCCAAATCAACTGGAAAGTTGGGTGTTGCCGTCGTCACTAGCGGACCGGGAGCAACAAATGCCATTACAGGGATTGCGGATGCCATGAGCGACAGTGTTCCCCTTTTGGTCTTTACAGGTCAGGTGGCGCGAGCAGGGATTGGGAAGGATGCCTTTCAGGAGGCAGACATTGTGGGAATTACCATGCCAATCACTAAGTACAATTACCAAGTTCGTGAGACAGCTGATATCCCTCGAATCATTACGGAAGCTGTCCATATCGCAACTACAGGTCGACCAGGGCCAGTTGTCATTGACCTACCTAAAGACGTATCTGCTTTAGAAACGGACTTCATCTATTCACCAGAAGTGAACCTACCAAGCTATCAACCGACTCTTGAGCCAAATGATATGCAAATCAAGAAAATCTTGAAGCAATTATCCAAGGCTAAAAAGCCAGTCTTGCTAGCTGGTGGTGGAATTAGTTATGCTGAAGCAGCTGCAGAATTAAATGAATTTGCAGAACGCTATCAAATTCCAGTGGTAACCAGTCTTTTGGGACAAGGAACGATTGCAACGAGTCATCCACTCTTCCTTGGAATGGGAGGCATGCACGGGTCATTCGCAGCTAATATTGCCATGACAGAAGCGGACTTTATGATTAGTATTGGTTGCCGTTTCGATGACCGCTTGACGGGGAATCCTAAGACCTTCGCTAAGAATGCTAAGGTTGCTCACATTGATATTGACCCAGCTGAGATTGGCAAGATTATCAGTGCGGATATTCCTGTAGTTGGAGACGCTAAGAAAGCCTTGCAAATGTTGCTGGCCGAACCAACAATTCATAATAATACTGAGAAATGGATTGAGAAAGTCACTAAAGACAAGAACCGTGTTCGTTCTTATGACAAGAAAGAGCGTGTGGTTCAACCACAAGCCGTTATTGAACGCATCGGTGAGTTGACGAATGGAGATGCCATTGTGGTAACAGACGTTGGTCAACACCAAATGTGGACAGCCCAGTATTATCCTTACCAAAATGAACGTCAGTTAGTGACTTCAGGTGGTTTGGGAACCATGGGATTCGGAATTCCAGCAGCAATTGGAGCTAAAATTGCTAACCCAGATAAGGAAGTAGTCTTGTTTGTTGGGGATGGCGGTTTCCAAATGACTAACCAAGAATTGGCTATTTTGAACATTTACAGGGTGCCAATCAAGGTGGTTATGCTGAACAACCACTCACTTGGAATGGTCCGCCAGTGGCAGGAATCCTTCTATGAAGGTAGAACATCTGAGTCGGTCTTTGATACCCTTCCTGATTTCCAATTGATGGCGCAAGCTTACGGTATTAAAAACTATAAGTTTGACAATCCTGAGACCTTGGCTCAAGACCTTGAAGTCATCACTGAGAATGTTCCTATGCTAATCGAGGTAGATATTTCTCGTAAGGAACAGGTGTTACCGATGGTACCAGCTGGTAAGAGTAATCATGAGATGTTGGGGGTGAAGTTCCATGCGTAGAATGTTAACAGCAAAACTACAGAATCGATCAGGAGTCCTCAATCGCTTTACCGGTGTCCTGTCTCGTCGTCAGGTTAATATCGAAAGTATCTCTGTTGGAGCAACAGAAGATCCGAATGTATCGCGTATCACCATTATTATTGATGTTGCTTCACATGATGAGGTGGAGCAAATTATCAAACAGCTCAATCGTCAGATTGATGTGATTCGCATTCGTGATATTACAGACAAGCCTCATTTGGAGCGCGAGGTAATTTTGGTTAAGATGTCAGCGCCAGCTGAGAAGCGAGCTGAGATTCTAGCGATTATTCAACCTTTCCGTGCAACAGTGGTAGACGTAGCGCCAAGCTCGATTACCATTCAGATGACAGGAAATGCTGAAAAGAGTGAAGCTCTATTGCGAGTCATTCGACCATACGGTATTCGCAATATTGCTCGAACTGGTGCAACTGGATTTACCCGCGATTAATACTCTTCGAAAATCAAATTCAAATCACGTCAGCTTTGCCTTGCCGTACTCAAGTACAGCCTGCGGCTAGCTTCCTAATTTGCTCTTTGATTTTCATTGAGTATAAAAATATTTTAAATTTGTTAATCCAGCCTAAAAGGCAATAAATAATAGAAAAGAGAGAAAAAACTATGGCAGTTCAAATGGAATACGAAAAAGATGTTAAAGTAGCAGCACTTGACGGTAAAAAAATTGCCGTTATCGGTTATGGTTCACAAGGACATGCGCATGCACAAAACTTGCGTGATTCAGGTCGCGATGTCATCATCGGTGTACGTCCAGGTAAATCTTTTGATAAAGCAAAAGAAGATGGATTTGACACTTATACAGTAGCAGAAGCTACTAAATTGGCTGATGTTATCATGATTTTGGCACCAGACGAAATCCAACAAGAATTGTACGAAGCAGAAATCGCTCCAAACTTGGAAGCTGGAAACGCAGTTGGATTTGCTCACGGTTTCAACATCCACTTTGAATTTATCAAAGTTCCTGCGGATGTAGATGTTTTCATGTGTGCACCTAAAGGACCAGGACACTTAGTACGTCGTACTTATGAAGAAGGATTTGGTGTTCCAGCTCTTTACGCAGTATATCAAGATGCAACAGGAAATGCTAAAAACATTGCTATGGACTGGTGTAAAGGTGTTGGAGCGGCTCGTGTAGGTCTTCTTGAAACAACATACAAAGAAGAAACTGAAGAAGATTTGTTTGGTGAACAAGCTGTACTTTGTGGTGGTTTGACTGCCCTTATCGAAGCAGGTTTCGAAGTCTTGACAGAAGCAGGTTACGCTCCAGAATTGGCTTACTTTGAAGTTCTTCACGAAATGAAATTGATCGTTGACTTGATCTACGAAGGTGGATTCAAGAAAATGCGTCAATCAATTTCAAACACTGCTGAGTACGGTGACTATGTATCAGGTCCACGTGTGATTACTGAGCAAGTTAAAGAAAATATGAAAGCTGTCTTGGCAGACATCCAAAATGGTAAATTTGCAAATGACTTTGTAAATGACTATAAAGCTGGACGTCCCAAATTGACTGCTTACCGTGAACAAGCAGCTAACCTTGAAATTGAAAAAGTTGGTGCAGAATTGCGTAAAGCAATGCCTTTCGTTGGTAAAAATGACGACGATGCATTCAAAATCTATAACTAATTGATAGAAAGTAAGGTGAAGGCGAGTTGGGGGACTAACTCGCTTTTATAATCAATTCATCTCTTTTTAAAAGATGGATTACGATAAGTTTGAAATAGTCTAGGAGAAAATGATGTTAAGTTCAAAAGATATAATCAAGGCTCATAAAGTCTTGAACGGTGTGGTTGTGAATACCCCACTGGATTACGACCATTATTTATCGGAGAAGTATGGTGCTAAGATTTATTTGAAAAAGGAAAATGCTCAACGTGTTCGTTCTTTTAAAATTCGTGGTGCCTATTATGCCATTTCGCAGCTCAGCAAGGAAGAGCGTGAGCGTGGGGTAGTCTGTGCCTCTGCGGGGAATCATGCACAGGGAGTTGCCTATACTTGTAATGAAATGAAGATTCCTGCTACTATCTTTATGCCCATTACTACTCCGCAACAAAAAATTGGTCAAGTTCGCTTTTTTGGTGGGGACTTCGTAACTATTAAACTAGTTGGAGATACTTTTGATGCTTCTGCTAAAGCAGCTCAAGAATTTACAGTTTCTGAAAATCGTACCTTTATTGATCCCTTTGATGATGCCCATGTTCAAGCTGGTCAAGGGACAGTTGCTTATGAGATTTTAGAAGAGGCTCGAAAAGAATCGATTGATTTTGATGCTGTTTTGGTCCCTGTTGGCGGCGGTGGTCTCATTGCTGGGGTTTCTACCTATATCAAGGAAACAAGTCCAGAAATTGAAGTCATTGGGGTAGAGGCTAATGGAGCGCGTTCTATGAAGGCTGCCTTTGAAGCTGGTGGGCCTGTCAAACTAAAAGAAATTGACAAATTTGCAGATGGGATTGCTGTGCAAAAGGTAGGACAGTTGACCTATGAGGCAACTCGTCAACATGTTCAAACTTTGGTAGGTGTTGATGAGGGATTGATTTCTGAAACCTTGATTGACCTCTACTCTAAGCAAGGGATTGTCGCAGAACCTGCTGGAGCTGCTAGTATCGCTTCTTTAGAGGTTTTGGCTGAATATATCAAGGGGAAAACCATTTGTTGTATCATTTCTGGAGGAAATAATGATATCAACCGTATGCCAGAAATGGAAGAGCGTGCCTTGATTTATGATGGAATCAAGCATTACTTTGTGGTCAATTTTCCACAGCGCCCAGGGGCTTTGCGTGAATTTGTAAATGATATACTGGGGCCAAATGATGATATCACACGTTTTGAGTATATCAAACGAGCTAGCAAGGGGACAGGCCCAGTATTGATTGGGATTGCCTTGGCAGATAAGCATGATTATGCAGGCTTGATTCGTCGAATGGAAGGTTTTGATCCAGCTTATATTAACTTAAATGGTAACGAAACGCTCTATAATATGCTTGTCTGAGGACTAATAAAAAAATATCATATTATTTGCACAATCGATGTATAGGTGCTATAATTAAGATGAAGAAAGGGGGCGATTCCTATGGACTTAGGAAATCGATTACGCTATTTCTATCATAATTCATTATAGTACCTATGTTTTTTGATTCAGTTTATAGTAAGGGAGTAAAATTACTTGTTACATATAAGTAGTATTTTTAGAATCCACTATTTTATATATGTCTAATCTGAAATTTGGCTAAATATAATAGGAATTAGAAAAAATAATCAATACTAATGAGAAACCTTATACTGAGTTGACTGAGAAGAGTGATAAGATACTAAGAAGATAAAAACAGTAGAAAATGTTGGAAGATAGGATACTATTGTTTCTTAATTACTAATCTTTTTATTGGTTTAAAGAAACAAAAAGGAATCTTGATAAAGTAAATAAATAGTACCAGTTGAGCAAGTGAAAAGTGCTTATGCAGACAGGAAGAAAATCAAAGAAGGAGAAAGAATAGATAGTAATAGTGTGGAGAGAAAGTCGTCCGCTATTAGAAATATCATTTTAAAGTTAGATAAATAGAATAAAGTTGAAGATAAAACCTGTCTAATCTATCAAGGATTTGTATTTGCAAAGCATGAATATTTTTGCGAACAAAAGAGTTAATAATACAATTATTTTAAAGTATTTACTAATGGTTTATAGTAAGTAAAAACCTACATATTATAAGCTTTAATAAGATAGTAATAGAAAAATAAATCATTAATTTTATTGAATATATGTTTTTTTATTGACAAAAAGCATAAAAGCGTATACAATTAGATATCGTAAATAAGAAAATAGGAGAAAGACATGGCTAAGTCAAACTTTGAAAAAGTAGAATCAGTTGTTGGCTGGGTTCGTGATAAGAAAATCACAGGCTACCGTATCTCTAAAGAAACGAATGCGCGTGAAATGTCTATCATTGCTCTAGCTCAGGGGCGTGCAAAAGTTAAAAATATTTCGTTTGAAACGGCTCTAGGTTTAATTGATTTCTATGATAAAAATCATGAAAAATTTGAAGATTAATCTTTGGATAATGGTGGATTCTTGAATAGGGTCTGCCTTTTCATTTTTTGGCTAGTAAAAAGACTGCACGGTTGATGCAGCCTTTTCTTTTTATTTGAGATAGCGTTGAAGGAATTCTTTTGTACGGTCTTCTTTAGGATTGGTGAAGAGGTCTTCTGGTTTGCCTTCTTCAGCAATCACACCCTTATCCATAAAGATAACACGGTGAGAGACGTCACGGGCGAATTCCATTTCGTGGGTTACGACAATCATAGTCAAGCCTTCCTGAGCCAGATCTTGCATGATTTTGAGGACTTCTCCAACCATTTCTGGATCGAGAGCTGATGTTGGTTCATCAAAGAGAATGGCGTCCGGATTCATTGAAAGGGCACGAGCGATGGCTACACGTTGTTTTTGACCACCTGAGAGTTGTTTTGGTTTGGCTTGCCAGTAGCGTTCTCCCATGCCGACCTTTTCTAGGTTTTCTTTGGCAATCTTTTCAGCTTCTGTACGTTCGCGTTTAAGGACAGTTGTCTGAGCGACAATTGTGTTTTCAAGCACGTTGAGATTTTCAAAGAGGTTAAAGGATTGGAAAACCATTCCCAACTTTTCACGGTATTGCGTGAGGTCATAGCCTTTTTCGAGGACGTTTTGTCCATGATAAAGGATTTGTCCATCAGTTGGCGTTTCAAGGAGGTTAATGGAGCGTAGGAAGGTTGATTTTCCGCTTCCAGAGCTTCCGATGATAGAGATGACCTCTCCCTTGTGGACAGTCAGAGAAATGTCTTTTAGCACTTCGTTTTGTCCATAGGATTTTTTGAGGTGTTTAATTTCAAGGATTGCTTGTGTCATTATTTCAAATCCTCCGTTTGCATTTGGTTAGCACCTGTAGTATAGGTATCCATGTCCATGCGGCGTTCGATGAAGCGTAGGATACGTGTTACGGTAAAGGTGAGGACAAAGTAAATCACGGCGATGATTGTAAATGTCTGGAAGTATTGATAGGTTTGCGTTGCCACGGTATTTCCTGAGAAATAAAGTTCGACAACAGAGATAACGTTCAATACAGATGTATCTTTGATATTGATGACAAATTCATTACCAGTTGCTGGTAGGATATTGCGGACAACCTGAGGTAGGACAATCTTACGCATGGTTTGGTTATGAGTCATACCAAGAGCAGTCGCAGCTTCAAATTGTCCCTTGTCAACTGCCAGGATACCACCACGAACGATTTCGGTCATGTAGGCACCGGTATTGATTGAAACGATGAAGATAGCAGCCAGTGTACGGTCAAGGTTGATACCGAAAGCTTGGGCAGTTCCATAGTAGATAACCATCGATTGAACGATCATTGGAGTACCACGGAAAATTTCAATGTAGACGTTGAGGATCCAGCTGACTAGTTTTTGTAGGCCATAAATGGCTTTATTCTCAGAGAGAGGAGCAGTACGGAAAACACCAATGGCAAGGCCGATAATGAGACCTGTGATGGTTCCGACGATAGAGATTAAAAGAGTGACACCAGCACCACGCAAAAGTTGTTGCCAGTTTTCAGAAAGAATTTTAGCGACTTGGCTAAAGAAACTACTGCTAGTCTCTTCAGTTGTTGTAGCTTCGGCAGGTTGTTCCTTGATCATACGATCCATCAAGGCAACTTGATCGTCTTTTGAAATGGTTTCAATGCTGGCATTGATTTGGCTAATACGGTTGTCATCTTTACGAAGTCCAATGGCGATAGCTGTATCTTCTTCCCCCGTTTTGAAACCTGGTTCTACTTGAACCATTTTAAACTTAGAGTTAGCAGCTTCGGCAGTCAGAGCTTCTGGGCGTTCAGAAACATAAGCATCGATGACACCAGCCTCAAGAGCTTGGCGCATTTGAGCGAAGTCTCCCATGGCTGTTTCTTTTTTAGCGCCCGGGATTTGTGTAATCAAGTCGTAGAGGTAGACACCTTGTTGAGAAGTGATTTTCGCACCGTTAAAGTCATCCAAAGATTTAGCACTTGCGTAGGCAGAATCTTTTTTGACAAGCAAAACTGGTTCGCTAGTGTAGTAACTGCTTGAAAATGCAATTTCTTGTTTGCGTTCGGCAGTAGGACTCATACCTGCGATAATCATGTCAATCTTACCAGAAGTAAGGGCAGGAACTAGACCTTCCCACTTTGTTTTAACAACCAAAGGTTCTTTACCTAAGTCCTTAGCGATTTTCTTGGCGATTTGAACATCGTATCCGTTAGCATACTGGTTAGTCCCATCGATTTTGACAGCCCCATTGCTATCATCATCCTGAGTCCAGTTAAAGGGAGCATATGCTGCTTCCATCCCGATGCGTAAATATTCATCGGCTTGGGCAACATTGACAAGTCCCAGCATCAGCAAGAGACTTGTGAAAATAGATAAGTATATTTTTCTCATGATTTCTCCTATTTCTAATCTATTAAAAAATAACTGTCTCCTATTTTATCGAAAAAAACTCTATTTTTCAATATAGGTAAGCCCTTACTTGAGAAAAAATGATATAATAATAGCAAAGATAAAAAGGGGGCTTAGTTGATGAAAAAAACTTTTTTCTTACTAGTGTTAGGCTTGTTTTGCCTTCTGCCATTCTCTGTTTTTGCCATTGATTTTAAGATAAACTCTTATCAAGGTGATTTGTATATTCATGCAGACAATACGGCAGAATTTAGACAGAAGATAGTTTATCAGTTTGAGGAGGACTTTAAGGGGCAAATCGTGGGACTGGGACGTGCTGGCAAGATGCCTAGTGGATTTGACATTGACCCTCATCCAAAGGTTCAGGCATCGAAAAATGGTGATGAACTAGCAGACGTTACTAGCGAAGTGATAGAAGGCGCAGATGGTTATACTGTTAAAGTTTATAATCCAGGTCAGGAGGGTGACACAGTTGAAGTTGACCTTGTCTGGAATTTAAAGAACTTGCTTTTTCTTTATGAAGATATCGCTGAATTAAATTGGCAACCTTTAACAGACAGTTCAGGGGCTATTGGAAAGTTTGAATTTCATGTAAGGGGAGAAAAGGAGGCTGAAAAACTCTACTTCCATACAGGGAAACTCTTTAAAGAAGGAACGATTGAAAAGAGTAACCTTGATTATACTATTCGTTTAGATAATCTTCCGTCTAAGCGTGGAGTTGAATTGCATGCCTATTGGCCTCGAACTGATTTTGCTAGCGCTACGGATCAGGGCTTGAAAGGAAATCGTTTAGAAGAGTTTAATAAGATAGAAGACTCGATTGTTAGAGAAAAAGATCAGAGTATGCAGCTCGTCACTTGGGTGTTTCCTTTGATACTTTCCATTTCCTTGTTATTGAGTGTCTGCTTCTATTTTATTTATAGAAGAAAGACCACTCCTTCAGTCAAATATGCCAAAAATCATCGTCTCTATGAGCCACCAATGGAATTAGAACCAATGGTTTTATCGGAGGCTATTTACTCGACCTCCTTGGAGGAAGTGAGTCCCTTAGTCAAGGGGGCTGGCAAATTTACCTTTGACCAACTTATTCAAGCTACCTTGCTAGATGTGATAGACCGTGGGAATGTTTCTATTATTTCAGAAGGAGATGCAGTTGGCTTGAGACTGGTGAAAGAAGATGGCTTGTCAAGTTTTGAGAAAGACTGTCTAAATCTGGCTTTTTCAGGCAAAAAAGAAGAAACTCTTTCCAATTTGTTTGCGGATTACAAGGTATCTGATAGTCTTTATCGTAGAGCCAAAGCTTCTGATGAAAAACGGATTCAAGCAAAGGGGCGTCAGCTCAAATCTTCTTTTGAAGAAGTATTGAACCAGATGCAAGAAGGAGTGAGAAAACGAATTTCCTTCTGGGGGCTCCCAGATTATTATCGTCCTTTAACTGGTGGGGAAAAGGCCTTGCAAGTGGGTATGGGGGTCTTGACTATCTTGCCCCTATTTATCGGATTTGGTTTGTTCTTGTACAGTTTGGATGTTTATGGATATCTTTACATCCCCTTGCCAATACTTGGTTTTTTAGGTTTGGTGTTGGCTGTTTTCTATTATTGGAAGCTTCGATTAGATAATCGTGATGGTGTCCTAAATGAAGCAGGAGCAGAAGTATACTATCTCTGGACCAGTTTTGAAAATATGTTGCGTGAGATTGCAAGATTGGATCAGGCTGAATTGGAAAGTATTGTGGTCTGGAATCGCCTCTTGGTCTATGCGACCTTATTTGGCTATGCGGACAAGGTCAGCCATTTGATGAAGGTTCATCAGATTAAAGTGGAAAATCCAGATATCAATCTATATGTAGCTTATGGTTGGAATAGTATGTTTTATCATTCAAGCGCGCAAATGAGCCATTATGCCAGTGTCGCAAACACAGCAAGTACCTATTCCGTATCTTCTGGAAATGGAAGTTCTGGTGGTGGCTTCTCCGGAGGTGGCGGCGGGGGCAGTATCGGTGCCTTTTAAAGAGAGCTATCAATGGCTGAAAAAATATGCTATAATGGAAGATAGAAAAAGGAGTAATCTATGTATCTTATTGAAATTTTAAAATCTATCTTCTTCGGTATTGTTGAAGGAATTACGGAATGGCTGCCGATTTCAAGTACAGGTCACTTGATTTTAGCAGAGGAATTTATCCAATACCAAAATCAGAGTGAAGCCTTTATGTCCATGTTTAATGTCGTGATTCAGCTTGGTGCTATTTTAGCAGTTATGGTGATTTACTTTAACAAGCTCAATCCCTTCAAACCGACTAAGGACAAGCAGGAAGTTCGTAAGACTTGGAGACTGTGGTTGAAGGTCTTGGTTGCCACTTTGCCTTTACTTGCCGTCTTTAAATTTGATGATTGGTTTGATACCCACTTCCATAACATGGTTTCTGTTGCTCTCATGTTGATTATCTATGGGATTGCCTTTATCTATTTGGAAAAGCGCAATGAAGCGCGTGCTATAGAGCCAAGTGTAACAGAGTTGGACAAACTTCCTTATACGACAGCATTCTATATCGGACTCTTCCAAGTTCTTGCCCTTTTACCAGGAACTAGCCGTTCAGGAGCGACTATTGTCGGTGGTTTGTTAAATGGAACCAGTCGTTCTGTTGTGACGGAATTTACCTTCTATCTTGGAATTCCTGTTATGTTTGGAGCTAGTGCCTTAAAGATTTTCAAATTTATAAAAGCAGGACAACTCTTGAGCTTTGGGCAATTGTTCTTGCTCTTGGTTGCGATGGGAGTAGCCTTTGCAGTCAGCATGGTCGCTATTCGCTTTTTGACAAGCTATGTGAAAAAACACGACTTTACTCTTTTTGGTAAATACCGTATCGTACTCGGTAGTGTCTTGTTGCTCTATAGTTTTGTGCGTTTATTTGTATAAGAAAAAACCTTGAAGGGACAGCTCTTCAAGGTTTTAAAATCCAGTCACAGTAATCCCCAACAGGCGGATACCTCTTTCTTTCTCGCTTAATTTTTCATAGAGCTGCAGGGCAATTTGGCTTATCTGAGTAGCGTCCTGTGTTTTTTGAGCAAGACTTTTTCGTTTAGTAAGAGTTGAAAAGTCCTCGTAGCGGATTTTCAAAATGACAATTTTTCCAGCTTTTTCTTGTTGATGTAGATTGAGAGCGACTCTTTCTGATAGGAGAGTCAGCTCTTTTTTGATGTCTTCCTCAGCACGTAGAATCTTCCCATAGGTTTTCTCCTTCCCGATTGATTTACGGATACGATTGGATTTGACTGGGGAATTGTGGATGCCACGAGCCTTTCGATAAAGGTCATAGCCCAGCCTGCCAAAACGGTCTATTAGGGTTACCTCAGGGACTTCAAGCAAATCAGCGCCGGTAAAAACGCCCATTTGATGAAGACGTTCTACCGTCTTTTTTCCTACTCCATGAAACTTGGAAATATCCATTTGTTTGAGAAAGTCCTCAGCCTGGTCAGGTAGAATCACTGTCAGACCATGTGGCTTTTGATAATCACTGGCCATTTTAGCTAAGAATTTGTTGTAAGAAACACCAGCAGAAGCAGTTAGATGGAGTTCTTGCCAGATATCTTCTTGAATGAGGCGAGCGATTTTGACCGCTGACTTGATACCGAGTTTATTTTCTGTTACATCCAAGTAGGCTTCGTCAATACTCATAGGTTCAATCAAATCTGTATAGCGCTTAAAAATAGCTCTAATCTGGAGTCCCACAGTCTTGTATTTCTCATAATTCCCTGAGATGAAGACAGCCTGGGGACAACGCTCATAGGCTTCCTTGGAACTCATGGCTGAATGGACACCAAAAGCTCGTGCCTCATAGCTACAGGTAGAAACGACTCCCCGTCCACCTGTTTGCCGAGGGTCACTTCCGATAATGACAGGTTTTCCTCTGAGTTTAGGATTATCTCTGATTTCCACCGCAGCAAAAAAGGCATCCATGTCAATATGGATGATTTTTCTTGACAAATTATTTAATAAGGGAAAAATCAACATGCCTAGCACCTTTTTACTACTTATTTTCTCTTATTATACCCTTTTTTCTGAAAAAAAGGAAAAAAGGCTTTATTTTTTCAAAAATATAATACAGTTCGGAACAAAATATAGACTGTTTTAGAAAAGAAAGTGTAAAAACAGGGAATTCCCACTTGTTGAAATCGGTTACTGTGTGGTATACTTGTCTCATGAATGTAACAGATGGTTGTTACTAGAAAGAAAAAAGAGGACATTAACATGGTTGTTAAGACAGTTGTTGAAGCACAAGATATTTTTGACAAAGCTTGGGAAGGCTTCAAAGGCGTAGATTGGAAAGAAAAAGCAAGTGTATCACGCTTCGTACAAGCTAACTACACACCTTATGATGGAGACGAAAGCTTCCTCGCAGGACCAACAGAACGTTCACTTCACATCAAAAAAATTGTAGAAGAAACTAAAGCACACTACGAAGAAACTCGTTTCCCAATGGACACTCGTCCAACATCTATCGCTGATATCCCTGCTGGATTTATCGATAAAGAAAATGAAGTTATCTTCGGTATCCAAAATGATGAACTATTCAAATTGAACTTCATGCCAAAAGGTGGTATCCGTATGGCTGAAACTACTTTGAAAGAAAATGGATACGAACCAGATCCAGCTGTTCACGAAATCTTTACTAAATACGTAACAACAGTTAACGACGGTATCTTCCGTGCTTACACTTCAAACATCCGTCGTGCTCGTCACGCTCACACTGTAACTGGTCTTCCAGATGCATACTCACGCGGACGTATCATCGGTGTTTACGCACGTCTTGCTCTTTACGGTGCAGACTACTTGATGCAAGAAAAAGTAAACGACTGGAATGCAATCGAAGAAATCGATGAAGAAACAATCCGTCTTCGTGAAGAAATCAATCTTCAATACCAAGCGTTGCAACAAGTTGTTCGCTTGGGTGACCTTTACGGAGTTGACGTTCGCAAACCAGCGATGAACGTTAAAGAAGCAATCCAATGGGTTAACATCGCCTTCATGTCTGTCTGCCGTGTTATCAACGGTGCTGCTACATCTCTAGGACGTGTACCAATCGTATTGGATATCTTTGCAGAACGTGACCTTGCTCGTGGTACATTTACTGAATCAGAAATCCAAGAATTCGTTGATGATTTCGTTATGAAACTTCGTACAGTTAAATTTGCTCGTACAAAAGCTTACGACCAATTGTACTCAGGTGACCCAACTTTCATCACAACTTCTATGGCTGGTATGGGTAACGACGGTCGTCACCGTGTTACTAAGATGGACTACCGTTTCTTGAACACTCTTGACAACATCGGTAACTCTCCAGAACCAAACTTGACAGTTCTTTGGACTGATAAATTGCCATACAACTTCCGTCGCTACTGTATGCACATGAGCCACAAACACTCTTCTATCCAATACGAAGGTGTAACAACAATGGCTAAAGACGGATATGGTGAAATGAGCTGTATCTCATGCTGTGTGTCTCCACTTGACCCAGAAAATGAAGAACAACGCCACAACATCCAGTACTTCGGTGCACGTGTAAACGTATTGAAAGCCCTTCTTACTGGTTTGAACGGTGGTTACGACGATGTTCACAAAGACTACAAAGTATTTGACATCGAACCAATCCGTGACGAAGTTCTTGAATTCGAATCAGTTAAAGCTAACTTTGAAAAATCTCTTGACTGGTTGACTGATACTTACGTAGATGCTTTGAACATCATTCACTACATGACTGATAAGTACAACTACGAAGCTGTTCAAATGGCATTCTTGCCAACTAAACAACGTGCCAACATGGGATTCGGTATCTGTGGATTTGCCAACACTGTTGATACATTGTCAGCTATCAAATACGCTACAGTTAAACCAATCCGTGATGAAAATGGCTACATCTATGATTACGAAACAATCGGTGAATACCCACGTTGGGGTGAAGATGACCCACGTTCAAACGAATTGGCAGAATGGTTGATCGAAGCTTACACAACTCGTCTACGTAGCCACAAACTTTACAAAGACGCTGAAGCTACAGTATCACTTTTGACAATCACATCTAACGTTGCTTACTCTAAACAAACTGGTAACTCACCAGTCCACAAAGGTGTATACCTCAACGAAGATGGTTCTGTGAACTTGTCTAAACTTGAATTCTTCTCACCAGGTGCTAACCCATCTAATAAAGCTAAAGGTGGATGGTTGCAAAACTTGAACTCACTTTCTAGCCTTGACTTTAGTTATGCAGCTGATGGTATCTCATTGACTACACAAGTATCACCTCGCGCTCTTGGTAAGACTCGTGACGAACAAGTTGATAACTTGGTAACAATCCTTGATGGTTACTTCGAAAACGGTGGACAACACGTTAACTTGAACGTTATGGACTTGAACGATGTTTACGAAAAAATCATGTCAGGCGAAGACGTTATCGTACGTATCTCTGGATACTGTGTAAACACTAAATACCTCACTCCAGAACAAAAAACTGAATTGACACAACGTGTCTTCCACGAAGTTCTTTCAATGGATGATGCCTTGGATGCGTTGAGCTAAGATTATATAAAATAATACAAAGAAGGACTAGTTAAAAGCTAGTTCTTCTTTTTTGGCTCTATAATATTTGTAGTGGGTAAATCCCCTATGGATATTATGGAGCCTATTTTGTTGTAGAAAAAAAGTCCCATATCATCTATAATGAAAAGCGACCAAACTATCATTAGAAAGAATCATATG
>NZ_WIJO01000037.1:0-19815 GCF_009496205.1 Streptococcus mitis | reverse complement strand
ACGTTTTTATCGTCCTACTTTTCGTATGCACTTGACCAATAAAGAGATTCTAGACAAGCTTTTGAACTATTCAGAAGACTTGAAACACCACTATCATCTCTACCAGCTCCTGCTTTTTCACTTTCAGGACAAGAAGCCTGACAAATTTTTCGGACTGATTGAGGACAATATAAAGCAGGTTCATCCTCTTTTTCAGACTGTCTTTAAAACCTTTCTAAAGGACAAAGAGAAAATTGTCAATGCCCTTCAACTACACTATTCAAATGCCAAATTAGAAGCGACCAATAATCTCATCAAACTTATCAAGCGCAATGCCTTTGGATTTCGAGACTTTAAAAACTTCAAAAAAAGGATTTTTATCGCTCTAAACATCAAAAAAGAAAGGACGAAATTTGTCCTTTCTCGAGCTTAGCTTTTCTTCAACCCACTACAGTTGACAAAGAGCCAAAAAAGAAAACTTCAGACCAATCACAAAAGGTGAATATCTGAAGTTTTCTTTTATTTGTAAGTTATCACCATAAAGGTTAATAGTAGAACAAATAAGGCCAAACTCACCAATAAAGTAAGAACCTTGACCAAGGTGTTACTCTGCCAGTAGCTTGGTTTACCAATATTACTAGTCGCGTCCATAGAGAATAATTGATTTTGACGGGGTTGTATGGTCACCAATACAATCAAAGCAAGAGATAGGACAATAGCTAAAACAATCAGTATTTCAATCATAGGTCTACCTCAAAATCCCCAGCAAAGTAAAGAGTAAACCAATCAGAATCATCAAGCCCAGTAAGAGTGAAAAAGTTTTACTAATCTTTTCCCCTCGGGTTTCTTTTTCCTTCTTAATCGGTCTTTGCTTCAACTCTTCCATGCGACCTTCAACGTCTTTGTAAAATAAATCTTCATCTGACATGTTAACCTCCTAAAACAGTTTGCATGGTTTCCTGATATCGTACCAAATCAACATAGTTGGCATGTTGGCCTTGTTTGCCAAGTGCCTGACGCATTTGATCAACATCTGAAAGAGCCAGTTTAATGGTCTCAACCAAAGCAGAAACTTCACTACTTTCAAATAGATGATCAGGAGCGATATAGAGTCTATTGTGTACCGTTTGGTTAAATCCAAGAATCAAGAGATTGTGCTCAAAGGCCTGACGCACCGCCTGCAACAACTCATTGCTGTGATTGATATCTAAATAAATATCCGACAGTTGATACAGCTCCTGAATCTTCTGTGGACTAGCATTCTGGTAAAGGACCACATTAGGATAGCGAAGCATGTCTAATAACTTAGAAGACATCTCTGTTACCGCCGCGATGCGGAAAGTGACATCAGGCAAGGCTTCTACGATTGCTTCCACTTGCTCAATCTGATCGGAATTGGTCAAGATTAAGACATCTCGCCTTAGGAAATTATCACGTTTGAACTGGTAATGGTAACCCAAATGCACAAACTGATCATGGTATTTCTCGTCAGTCAATTCTAAAGCGCGCTCATAAGTTGCCTTATTGGGAATGATGATTTTCTTAGTACGCACATCAGCGCTTTCCAAAATCAACTGCATATTGCCTGGAATGTCATCATAGAGAGGTTCCTGCCAAACCAAAACATCTGAGCCAGATTTATCTGGATGATGGAAGGAAACCAAGAAAGGAGTCGCTAGAGTATTAAAGATAAGCTGACTTGTATCTATTTCCAAATCTTGCAAAAAGAAGGTGATAAATTCAACCTTATTTGCAAAGTAACGCATGGACTGACCAGGCAAAGTCAATAAGATATCACCCGTCACATGGTTTTCAAGTAAAACTTGTTGACCATTGACATCTTGGTAAACCGTCATAATCGGCTCACCATCTGCACTATAGGTCGTTGTAGCAAAGCAAGCTCCAAAGCGATTATAGTGGTCAACCTGACGTACTCGACCTTCTAGATCTTTCCAATCTACCTGTTTAACCAAGCGAGCCTGCAAACCATCTGCATAATGAATGATAGCCCTCTCCTGTGTCATATCTTCAATATGAGCAGACTGATTATTTCCTGAAATTTCCCAAAAAGCTGGAACAGGAACTTGATTAAAATAAAGAGGTTTTCCATCCTCGTAACCTAGATAATAGGTAAAAGGAGAGACCAGACCATCAGGCAGAAAACCGTCTGCATCGATGACCACTCCAAGTTGAGAAAGACCAGTAGCGACTAGACTTTCATGTAAATCTCGACTTTCCTGACTATAACGATCATAAAGTTCAATCATGGAGCACCTCCTCTACTGTTTTCTTCCACTTTTCTAAAATTTCTTCGGTTAAGAAGCCTTCTGCAATATGATAAGAATGGGCACGCATATCCGCCAAACGATTTTCTTGATACAGTTGGCAAATCTTAGCTGCGTAAGCTTGCTTGATTTGGTCTTCTACATGGTCTGATGAACTTGGAATCAAATAACCATTTTTCCCATCTTCTATAAAGGTCTGATTGCCATAAGGCACATCAAAACCGATGAGAGGGAGACCAGAACCAATAGCTTCCATCAAGGTCAAACCGAATCCTTCACTGGTAGAAGCCGTCAAATAGACCTCATACTGGCTATAAATCTGTGAAAGTTCCGCATGCCCCTTAAGCTTGATATAATCCTCAGCCTGATGACTTGCAATAATGTCTCTAAGCAGAGAATCTTCTCCACCACTACCATAAATATCAAAGGTTAATTCAGGTATTTCCTTACGAGCCTCAATCACAGCCTTGACCAACCAGTCAATGTGTTTTTCTTTAGCAAGACGTGAAGCCGTAATCAATGAAAAGGACTTACGTCCCTGACTCGACTCAGTTAATTCATCAATACTTCCTACAGGAATGGTAACAATCTTTGGACGATGCTGGGTGTATTTGGCAAATTGCTCTTGCAACACTTCATTTTGTCTATCAGTGGATACGATAAAGAAATCAACCTTATCTGCATTGGTAAACTGGTAATCATAGTAGTTATTCCAAAGGATATAGTCCTCGTTTGTAGCATTTTCACTATAATGCTCCGCGTGGACAACTACCGCCAGATGAGCCGCTTGTGCTTCCTCAAAAACAACCTGTCCAATGCCTGTCTCTCTATCAAGAATGACCAAATCAGACTTGTTCAAATTCAAGGATTTCATAAAGGCACGCATAAAGGCTTGCTTCCCATAGAAAATCTTGTCCTCGAAACGATAAACTTCTTCCTTCCCTTGATTCATCAAGATATCATAGGCTGGAGTTCCGTCTTCATTATAGAAAGTTCTTTGGTATAGGACTGCAACATTGTCCTTGGGAGCAAAGTATTCGCTACAATAACGCGTATAAGAAAAGTAGTCCTTACGAATCAGTTTTCCTTTAAAAACATACTCAGCATGTTGAACCAAGTCCTTGTTTTCATCCACCAAATAACAAGTGACAAACTTATCTTGGTCAGAAAAGAAGACACGCAAAATCTTGCCATTCTTTTCTCGATGACTTTCAACACCGTCAAAAGTAGCTAAGAGATCAGCAACTGTCACACTAGTGGGTGCAATCTTGATATCTGTGAAATGATTATAAAGCCAGATAACTTGATCGTCATCAAAACCAATATTGGCTGTCAGATGCTGAATATTATCAGCTAAAATCATATCTGTAAAGATAAATTTAGATGGTAAATTCAAACTTCGAAAAATACCGGCACGATAGGCTTGAGCGTATTCCACACCGCTACTAGCCCAACCAATTCCTAAATTTATATTGTAAATTGTCATATTTTCTCCTCTTATGGAAAATGAGTCACGATTTCACCTTTTGGAGAAATGTCTACTCTGCTCAATAGAAGGTTTCGAACCATATCCTTTTTGACTTGCCTTTTCATCTCTTCAAATCCATGATAAGCTTCTTGATAATATTCGACAATAGGATTCTTTTGAGCAGCTGATTGCCCGCCAATCGCAAAAGTTAATTGTTGAAGATAGTCTACTTGTTCAACCCAATTATCATCAATAGCCTTTAGCAAGGCCAAACGCTGAAAATCTGAAAAGAAGTCATGAATTTCCAGAAGTGTTCGTTTCTCTTGTAAAGTTTTTTGGACTGTTGTCTCCAAAACTCGTTTAATGGCATCCTTATCCGTCATATCCAACTCTTGAGGAACTGCATGATAAAGAAAACTGATATTTTTTACGATAAAGTGATACAATTCCTCTTTGCTTTCAAATTGTTCGTTTGACAAACTCTTTTTTATGAACTCATCTAGTACATCTACAACAAAACCATCTAGATCCTCAGTCCCATCAATCAAGCGATTTCTTTGACTATAGACCATCTCTCTTTGGATATTCATACTCTCAGCATATTCTAAGGTTTGACTTCTCGCTGATCTAGCGGCGCTATCGCTTGCTTTTTGCGCTTTTTCCACTAATTTTCGATAGCGTCTTCCTTCTAGGAGCTCAGGACTTATATGTTTGTTCACTGTATAGTCCTTATACATCTTATGGACCCAAGAAGGACCAAACTTTTTAATCACATCATCTTCCAGTGATACAAAAAATTTCGATAAGCCCGGATCTCCCTGTCGTCCCGAACGCCCTCGAATCTGTAAGTCAACTCGCTTACTTTCCATGCGCTCCGTACCAATAACCACTAAGCCTCCAAGCTCCGCAACTCCAGGTCCAAGTTTAATATCTGTACCTCGACCAGCCATTGAAGTCGCAACTGTCACAGCTCCCATGCGACCAGACTCTGCAATCATCTGCGCTTCACGAGCTACATTATGAGCATTCAAAACATTATGAGCAATTCCTTCTCGCAGTAAGAGAGAAGAATAAAGTTCCGACATCTCAACCGAACCCACAAAAATCAATAAAGGGTTCCCTTTTTTATGGTAATACTTAATCTCATCAAGCGAGGCATAAACTTTTTCAGGTAACGTAACATAGAGATTATCCGGATAATCAATTCGCTGGTTCTTTCGGTTAGTTGGAATTTTCACAACTGACATACCATAGGTTTCTAAAAATTCCTTCTCTGCAACTTTTCCAGTACCAGTCATACCAGAAATCTTTTTAAATTTCTTAAATAAACTTTGATATGTTATAGAAGCCATTGCCCTAGTTTCTTCAGATAGAGGAACCTGCTCCTTTGCCTCAATAGCTTGATGCAAACCTCCTTGAAGCTTGGTCATTTCTAATAAACGACCTGTACTTTGATCCACTAGAACCAGTTCGTCATCTTTCTCACCCTTCCGAATAATATAGTCTTTATCCCTTTTAAATAGGGTATGAGCTCGTAAAGCAAAGGTCAAATGTCTGGCTAGTACACTATGTTCTTCAGAATATAGGTTATCAATTCCAAGAAAGCTCTCCGCAGTTCTAGCACCAATAGTAGTAAGCCATACTTCTTTTTTCTCTTCTTTAAAAATATAGTCTTTTCCCTCTATTAAAGTTGTCATCAAGGTGTCAATAATTCCATAAAAATTGGATTGTACCCTAGGTGAACCTGAAATAACTAAGGGAGTTTGAGCGCTATCTAACAAAACTGAATCTACCTCATCTACAATAACAAAGTTAAATTCTGCCATGTACTTTTTGTCTTCACTTGATGCTAAATTATCAATCAAATAGTCAAAACCAAGACCACTGTTAGTAGTATAGATAATATCCGCACTATAAATTTCTCTCTTATCTTCGGACGTTAACTCTTCCTCATCGTCTTCAGAAAATGGGATACGAATTGTCAAACCTAAGAACTCATAGACTCGACCCATCTCCTCTGCATCACGCTTAGCAAGATAGTCGTTAGTAGTCACCAGCATTACACCTTGACCTGATAAAGCATTGAGATAGATTGGCATCGTAGCAGTCAGGGTTTTCCCCTCACCTGTATTCATCTCCGCAACGTTCCCTTGATGGATAACAATCCCACCCATGACCTGTACATCATAGGGAAACATTCCTAGTATCCGTTTATCAGCTTCACGTACAACTGCAAAAGCTTCCACTAAAAGATCATCTAAGGTTTCTCCAGTAGCCAACCTCTCTTTAAATTCTTGAGTTTTACCTGCCAATTCAGCATCTGTTAGCGAGGCCATCTCTTCTTTTTTTAGATTAATTTGATGCAAGATTTTTTTCACCTTGCTCAACTGTCTATTATTCCACATCTTGTTTAGAATAGTCCTCTTCTATTGAAAATGAATGAAAGTCAACTGATTGTAATCCTGCGCTCAACAGTTGGACTTTATAATGATAGGCTTCTTCTGGATAGATAAAGGTGAAATCAAAATTCTTTTCAATCACTTGACCAATCTGCTTATCATAACGATCCATAAAAATGAGTCTAAAATACAAACCTTTTTGGGGCTGAACAGTCATTTGACTAACCAAACGATAACGATGCCCCTTTTTTAAAAGAGGCAAGGTTGGAGTTAAACGATTTCCTTGAAAATTAAAACTTGAGGTCCACTCATGAATCATAGTACCAGAATTCACCATACCATTTTCAAAATAAACATGATTTCGCGAATGATAAATAACAACTGAACCATATAAAAAACTATTCTCTTTCAAATCTCCTAAACTGGCCCCTTTAAATTCTCCCCAATAAATCTCTCTAGTCCTTTTGATAACCATCAAAACTTTCTCCCAAAATTTTTCTCTAATATCATTTTATAAAAATTCATGAACCAAGTTATAGTTGTGTCATTATCATCGTTATGTCGACCTGAAGTCCCTTTTGACATGATACGAGCACCAGAATGATAGAGTGTCTCTACTAAATCATCATAAGCACGCGGGTCATAGTCTTCCTCTTTCATATAAGAGAGTCCAAAAATTGTTTGACTAAAATCCGCCTGTTTAAAAGGAACCCAAAAACGGTCATCTAAGAATCTCATGGCAGCTAAACTAGCATCTCCTTTAGAATGGTGACGTAAAATGTCAAAGGCGGTAGGGAAAAGCCCAGGCGCCTCAAGTCTGCCTCTTTCTGCTATCAATCCAAGATTGGTCAAGGGTTTTGAAACAATAACAGCCCTAGGTTCAAAGAAAGAACTGTAATACATAGCACCATAGGTCCCCATAGATATACCCGAGAAAATTAATTCCTTATTTGAGAATCCTAATAAATCAAGATATTCTTGAATCACATTTCGAACGCCATTTTCAAGGTAGTCATCACCCAAGTAAAAGGCTCCCCCATCTATTCTCGGATCTTGAAAAAGAAGGAAGGGTGCACCAAGAAATCTCATCATCCCAAACCCCTCAAATCCTTCCGCTCGTCGATAACCAGAAAAGTAGATATTCAAAGGCGGTTTAAAGTCTCCTGGATAGAAAAAGTAATTAAGTTCCTCACGCTTTTTATTATGTATAATGCCTCCACCTAGAACATACTTGCCAAATTGGTAGCGTGTTAAACGCTGGTGAAGAGCTCCGATTCTCAGACGTCCTGCTCCTCGCGCTTCTAGAGAAATACTGATAAATGAGGAAAAATCATCGTCCAATACAAGGGCGGTCTCCATATCCTCAACTGTAAAAACTCGTTCTTTAACAAAACTAGCAGTGGACCCATCTTGGATATTCCGAACAACAAGGCGAATATCACAAGTCCAATCTTTCTCATATTCTAGCCAGAGTTCTACTGGGTTAAACTCGCTTGCTCGAATATTGTATTTCCAGCTAATTAAGGGACGGAAGTCTTCACCATACTTTCCTAAGAGTTCTAGATGTTCATAACCATTATAACGAACCTCCCCCGCAAAAGCAGGATTAACAAGCATATCAATCGGGGCCAACTTGTCTCCATACTGCCCTCTAAACAAGGCCTTAGATAGTAGACGTAAAAGTTCTGCTGGTTTTGAAAAATCTGTTGCTTGAGCACAGGTTCTTTTCAAGAAATTTTGAACATCTTTTGATTGTGGCTCAGCTGTATCTGGGTAGAAAATAGTATAAGGAGTGACCTTTTTCATCAAAGGAATCAAATCCGATAAATGTTCAGGATTTTCAACCAAAATAGCTGAAAAAGTTTTTAATCCCTCCATTTTCATGACCTTCCTTATTGCAGTCGTTGATTTTGGCCAAAAGAAATGCCAGTCCATATTCTCAGGAATCTCATAATAATGACGCCAGTTTCTGCTACCTATCTGCAAAATCTGTAATTTATTGCTCACCCTTTGCCTCCTCTAACCATTTTTCCCACTTGTCTACAAATTGTTCACCTGTATTTTGTCGAATCTTATCGATTGAGTAAATTAAGGCTTGATTCCAATGTTCCAAGGTATCTAAAAAGTAGTGTCCAGCTTTACTAAATTCTGATAAATCCGACAGGATATACCCATTTTGCAAGTGAGTAACATATTCTGACTCTTGTAGGTTGATTTGAGGAATTCCTGCACTAATTCCTGCAATCTGAGTATAAATATTTGCGACTGGATTTAAATCAACAATTAAACGAGTGTACTCCAATTCTCGAATTAAGCCCATCTCATCATTTAGATTGATAATCTTAAAGCGATAATAATCTCTGGTATTTTCTTCTAATGTATTTTCTGCATCAGATACCACGGAATCCTTTAACAGTTCCTTCAGATTGAGACGCTCCATAATGAGCGAATCGA
Source organism: Streptococcus mitis (assembly GCF_009496205.1). Taxonomy (GTDB): domain Bacteria; phylum Bacillota; class Bacilli; order Lactobacillales; family Streptococcaceae; genus Streptococcus; species Streptococcus mitis_BN. The sequence goes on along the minus strand of NZ_WIJO01000037.1, from coordinate 11,230 downwards.
TCTGCTTCTGTAAAGCTTCAATTTGATATCCTTCTGCATTAAATACTGAAAAAACAACCTCAGTCAAAGGATTTTTCGAGACGAAGTATAAGATTTCATACAAGATCTGTGGATCTTGTTGCATCTGTATATCCATTTGGACATAAATTTTTGATTCCTTTAATCGTTGACTAAGACCTAACTTCAAGCGCGTATCAAAAGATGGTAAATGATGCATTTTAGAAATAAATTGAGGATAAGTCTCTTGCAATCGTTCAAGAAAATCTTTCCTATCACTAATCAACAATCTAGACTGTTCTATTGCCTGACGATGAACTTGTAAATCATCTGCTTGATTTCTTTCAATAAAGAAACTTATAATTTTGGGAGCTTCTTCTGGCAATCTTTCTAACAATTGATTTTGAAATCTGGTATGAGCTGCCAAAACAAATGAATCTCCAACTTGATAGTCTTGATTTAAAAATGTTGTTAAGAATTCCCAAATAACTTCATCTATACTCTCATAAGTTAATTTTTCAAAACGGTAGCTTACTGCTGGGTTTACCTTTACAATTGGCTGTCCCCCTTGCAAATTCTCCCTCAATTGCCACTGTCCTTTTGCATTGTAATAATAACGGTTGACTGGTTTTTGATCCTCATACTCTATAAGGCTAGATAAAAAGCCACGATCATCAAAATAGCAAATAAAATCAATTTTATTATCTTTAAAATAAGTAATATAGCTGATAAAACCTTCTGAGCCATATTCAACTTCAGCATAAAGCGCCCCTTGCTGTTTAACTGCAATTACAAAGGGAGTATAGATAAAGTCACAATCTTTATCCCATGTTAAATCTTTCAGTTGCAAGGGGTGCATCTCCTCATTTGCAATATTTTGAATAGCATCAAAAACAGAGAAAACATCAGACTCCAATAAATCTTGTCTGTGTAACAAATAGCGCAGGTGGGGATGATAAGTCAACCATAGCATTTTAGATTCTAATTCTTGGCGTTTAAAAATCCGAATTTGGTGCAAGATATCATCAAATTCTAAGCGATAAGGAGTCCTATACCAGGGCACAATATTTGTCTGCCAAGATTGATTGTCACGCTCCAAAAAAGGAATGAAATAATACATATATTCTCCTCTCAATTATGAATTGATTTCTAAGAGTGGTCTATAGTTCTCATTCAACGTCAAGGCATGAATCTCTTCTTTGATATTAAACACCATTCCGTTAAAAATCAAGAATAACCCTGAAAGCATCGTTAGTTGCATATAGCGCGGATCATATATAACCATCAACATTGGCAAGCCAGCCATAATAACTGTATAAGTAGAACCAATGATTGCAAAACGCAAAATTAACCAATTGATATAGCGACTTGTCGCTTCTCCTGGATAGATGTTATAGATATACTCTCCAGATTTTTTCATCTTTTCAGCTATTTCCTCTCCACTCATATTGACAAAAGAAAAAGCAAGTCCCAATGCAAACAATATCAGAATATATGTACATAGCCATATTGGTCGTCCAATTGCAAATTGGCCCATCCAGTTCTGTATCCAAGAAACATTTGGAAAAATAATCTGGAGTAACATTAGAACATACTGCGGAATTGATACCAAGGACATGGCATACATAAAAGGCATCCCTCCCGCAGGATTTAACTGAATATCAAAATAAGAATAGCGTTTAAAACGATTGTGAATCATAATCTTATTCACTAAAATACGATAGCGTGCCCTCTGCATGATGACAGCAGTATATAGAAAAACTAGAGAAAACATAAGTAATAGTACAACAAATAAAAAACTAACCTGTAATTCTTTTATACTCTTGACTATGTTTTGTGGCATACTAGCTACCATACTGGACATCAAGATAACTATAGAACCCCCGACACCAAACTGAGAATTGAGATCCGATAACCAGACCAAGAAAAAAGTGCCCGCAATCAAGAGCAGAACATTCAAAATCAAGACCATTCCATAATGCTCCCCCGACTGAATAGGGAGATTTATGGTAATGGCTAATGCCTGGATTAAAGCTATGACAAATGTTAATATCATTTTTCTTCGTTCTTGAACTTCAAGTGGTAAGCTACCAAAACCAAGCTTCTTAGACATACTAAACATTTGCCATAAAATCATAGCCGACATCCATGGAGACAGTCCGACTGAAAATAGGGAGATGCTTTGAAGATTGCCACCTGTTATAGCAGTAGAAAAAGCTAAAAAAGCTACAGTTCCACCCAAAAAATTTGCATCATTAACGTTTATAAACGGAAGAGTCAATCTACTTCCTAGAACATAAATAAACAAGAAAGAAATCGTCCACATAACACGTTTCACGACGACTGATGTCAATTTTATCTTCAATTTTTTTCTCCTACCTTATTCGAGTGATGAAATATTCTGATGAATATAGCTAAATCTATAAATTGACTGTTTGCCACTACTGTCATTCCCTCATCCTAATGGATGAGGGGTATTCATAACTACCCTATTCTAGATATCTAAAACCTGCATCACTGCAGCAATCAATAATTTCTTTGTAAAGTATCCTTCTTTTAAGATATAACTAACTTTATATACATTTTCAACCATGTGTTGATAAGCTTCTGCTGTCGTGTACTCTACAAGACGATTTGCTTCTTCCAAACTGTTCACTACATAACCTAAGCCTTTTTCTTGTATGAAACTAGCATTTGAGAGATAGGATGGCACTACTACTGGAATCCCTGCAGCAAGATAAGTACTAACTTTATGAGAGATATTCAATCGATAGTAATCTTCCTCATCAGTTGGATTTTCACTGGTTCCCCATACTAAGCCAAAGCCTCCCTCTGACAAAGCAAGAAGCAACTCTGTATCTGTTTTCCAACCTTTAAATGAAACTCTTGGGTTAAGATTCTCTTGATTAGACTCGGAAAAAATATCGAGAGGAATTGAATAAGCCCAGTTAGATAAGTGTTCAAAGCGCTCCACACTACCCGCAAAATATAGTTTTTTCTGAAAATCTGGTCGTCTCAAAGGATAGTCATGAACATGATCCCACATTCCTTGGATAATAATTTTTTGAACTGTCAACCCTTCCTTAATCAGACGTTCCTTCATTTTTTCTGACGGAACAACTACTAAATCCGATTGGTTATACATTTCAATATACTCCGGCATCAAGTAATAATTGGATGGAAACATAAGTGGGGGTACGTCATGTATAAAGGTGATTATTTTAGCATTTAAAATCTTACATTTTCTGATAAAGGCCTGATCATACTCCCTGCCATTCCATGTGGGAGATTGATAGACGACGATATCTCCATAACCGAGCTTAGCTAAAACACCATCTAAACGGCTATTCAACTCACCTTGACTATCACTATAAATATCGTAAAAGTAAAAGCCAAGTTCGTGAAAGTCTAACTTTCTTGCAATTTTAACGGTTTCATTCTGGGCGATTAGGGCTGTACTTTGACCAGACATGCCATAAATATTTGTAATGTTAATTTTCATTTTCTTGTTTAAATCCTTACAACAACTTGTGCATTATAAACTTCATCATCAAGCAGTTGAATTTCTTGATCAAAATTATGCTCTGCGGTATGCTTATGTGAGAATTTCACTTTTGAAGTTGCTCCCATCTTAAACCACTCATATTCGGAATCAATGTGACCTAGATCAATTGCTTGTATGCCTTTTTTGCTTAAGTGATAAGCTAAAACCTTGGCTGTAGGCCCAAGCATCAAGAATACTAATTTACCAGCCACATGCTTTTCAATCGCTTCTTGAATGTCCTGAACTTTACTATAGGCATTTCTAGAAGGGCAGACAATACGCTCAACTGACTGAGCATTGTCAAAAAGATCATTTCCAACTCCTGAACGAGAGTTTTCACCTTCGACAATTAAGATATCTCGTTTATTCCAAAGTTTCTTTAATTTTTCAAAGTGAGCTACCGAAGCAGACTTATCTTTGAGGTCTATATAAGGACGAGATATAAAAGTCGAACCATAGAAAGGTGCTGTGCACAATCTATGATAGGCTTCTTTATAATTTTCTAAATGCTTTTTCCAAAAGTTGACAGCTTCGGGATTGTAGCGTTCCAAAACTTCAAAAACATCAGAAAGACAAACCAGCAATTCAGGAGAGCTTTCTAGTTGGATCATTCTTCTAAGCTGTTCCGCCAATGTCTCATCATAGTCTTGATAAGGAATCCCATGGCCCATCATAATATCCATTTCTCCATCCCCATAACGAATAACGGAAGAATGGTGTTCCAATATATAATCAAGACTCTGCTGGATATCCAGTACCTTTGGATAGGATTGCAGCTTTTTTACAGGCAACTCTCCATTTTGACAGTAGGCTTCAATAAATCGAACCATCTCTTCAGGACGCCCTTGGTCATAGAGGAACTGACCTTGCTCACCATGGGCTACACTTTCAAAAGCAAATACTGGTTTTCCTGCTTGTTGAAAACGTCCAATAATGCCATCAACTTCAACATCAGCATTTATATCTAGTAAGATATCACAGCCTTCAATCATACTATCAACCAAAGCTGGTTGTCCTGCTATATCAGATAAAACTGAAACATTTGGATACGCCAGCAAAGCTGTAATACTATCTGCCACCGTAACAGGAGCAGCTATATAAAACTTTATATTTGGCAAATTTTCAATTAAATATACTATATTTTTCAAATCACATGAGAATGTATAAATAAAAGCTGAATGTTGAACTCCTGTGTATTGACTCACCTGACTTTTGGTAAGACAAGGAGTTGGCTGACTCATATCCGACCAATCTTGGGCATTATAATACCACCAAACATCACGATAAATGGAGCGCTCGTAAAGTCCCCAAGGTTTTCTCTCCGTCAGGTAATGGATAATCGGTGGATAAGTTCCAAGCTCTGGTCGATAATCCGAGAAATGTGTGTGCAAGGTAATACAGTTATATTTAAAGTCTAAAGCTAACCAGCGGTCTTTAAATAAGATATTCAAAATACTTTGATCATCTTGGGCAACTTTGTCATGTAATTCATTGGTCATTTCAATCAGTTGTTTGCGAACCTCTTCTTGTTTCCAAAGGCGATTATTGATTAACAAAACACCTGCATTGAAGCCATGCTCATTAAAATATACTTGAGCCCCCAGATCCTTGACTGCCGCCAATGGATAGTCTCCCAAGTCGAAATCAAACAGAGGACTTAAGTCTCTTGTGACAACCAAATCACAGTCTAGATATAAGACCTTATCTTCCTCAACAAAATCCGAAATAAAATAACGTAAAAATGTTGCATAGTGAATATTGGTCTTATATTGACTTATATGAGAACTATTGACACGGGCATTAACAATTTCACAGTCTAGCTTCTTCAACTTACGATTGAGATTATAAAACCATTCTGTCGGAAAATCGCTGTTAATCAGATAAAAACGAAGTCCTTGATTATGACAGCAGATTGATTTGATTGTAGTTAGCACCTTATCTGCATATTGGTAATTAGCTCCTAAAACAATTGCCCTCATGGCCATTTTATCTTTCTTTAACTCTTCAATAGTTTCTATCATTGACTGTGGAGATTGAGAGGAAACTACTGTTTTTTCCAATTGGTTTTTATTGGTTATATCAAAAGTCAATACTGGTCTGCTTGCACTAATATAACGATTGACAATGAATTCCATAGGACTTCCCGTATGAATATCCAAATAGGCATCTGACTTCTCAATCATTTCATCAATCACCACCCCTACCATACTAGGATACAAGTACACATTTGGATATTTTTCTAAAGCTAGAAGAATATCACCCATGTCTGTATAGGCACCAATATGGAACCCAACATCAGGCAAAGCTTGGGCTAGTTCATCAATATAAAGAACATCCTGTGAATCTGTAAATGTAAATAGATTGACATTGTGAAGGTCATAAACTCTTTTGATAGTAAAACATCCTGCGTAATGGTCCGCAATTTGATCGAAACTAACGTCTCGAAAAGCCCACCATAAATCCCGATAGCGATAGCCCATCAGTGTGGACCATGGTTTTCTATAGGTCGTATAATGGATAATCAATGGTTCTTGATCCAATTCAAAATGTGAATCCCAATGACTATAGAATGCGATGACATCATGCCCAACTTGAAGATTAAAATGCTTATCCAACTCTAGCCAATGATTCTGGAAGACTAAATTAAAAATGGTTTGATCCCCATTGAAGTCCTCTGTAGTATTCTGATTAAGGTAAGACATGTACTCCACTGTCTTATCAAACAACAAGGAAGTAACATCTTTTTCTCTCCACTTTTGACAATCAATGACCAGCATCCCTGAATTAAATCCATTACCATCAACATCCCTTACTGCCGCTAAAGAGTAGTCTCCCAAATCCAAGTCAAAGAGCGGACTCAAATCTCCATGTACAATGATGTCACTATCTAAATAGACTACTCTATCTTCTGTAGTCAACCGTGGAATTAAGTATCGAGCGTAAGCAATGGGTGAGATGTGTGCTTGTGTTTTCCATTCAGGATTAATCACATCACCGATATAAATATCCTCTACTATACTTCCTAGCATTTCTACTTGAACCTTGAGTTCATGGAACCAATCGCTAGGGATATTCTGATGTAGAATATAAATCTTAACATTTTGATTATAATACAAAATAGACTTTATTGTTGTGAGTATTGGGGTAAGATAATGTTTATCCCCAGCAAGTACAATTGCCTTCATATAAATCCTTTTAATTACTTAATCGTGCGCAATATTTTTTAATAGCTTCTACCATCTTCTCCGGTTCCGATGATGAAAAAATATGACTTCTTCCACTTGAATCATGACTAGTGTTATCAAAAGTAAAAATTGGCTTATTTCGTTTATGAACTTCTTCGATAATATTGGCAATCTCCCCTTCATGATTGATATCTAGGTAAAAATCCATCTTATCCAAGGTTTCCTTCAGATTAAAACGATTAAAATTAGGGAAAAGTGACAAATTTAAATAAGATTGCAAATCAACGACGAAGGGAGCGAAATTTGTATGTGCCAAAACAGTAAAATGTACTTCTGGCAGTTCAGACAAGAGATACACCAATGATTCCATAGCTGCACTATTTGTAAAAATACAAGTATTGTACAAGGGAGCTCCTACTAGTTCATTAAAGGATCGTTTAGTAATATCTACATTCAACAATACATCGTTCCAATTCAATCCATAATAAAACCACCATAACTTACGAAAACGTGTTAAGGTCAAATGAGTCCAAGGTTTATATTCTGTAGTATAATGGATAACCTTTGGAACACGATGACCATAATAAGAAGAATTATACCATTCGCTATTTCCATTTAAATGTAAAAATTGATCTAAACCAACCATAAAATTATACTCTTTATCCAAATGCAACCACTGATCACCAAAATACATGTTAAGAATACCTTGATCTCCATAAACATGTTCATGGTGTTGGGCAGTCAACTCCAATAATCTTTTTGTCGAATTATTTTCCCGCCATTTTTTAATATCAATTAATAACATACCTGAGTTAAAAGTTGATACCAAACCATTCATATCATGATCTTGAACGGCTGCAATTGCATAACCCTGTAAATCTAGGGAGAATAAGTCATCCAGTTTATCATGGACAATCATGTCCGAATCCAGGTATAAAACCCTATCTTCTGACACTTCGTCTGCTATGAAATATCTAAAATATGCCGCATAGGATATAATATTATTAGGTAAATGAAAATCATGGAGATTATGCTCTGTCTTTTTAACATTGACAATCTCAGAACCAATAACCTTTAAACGATTTCTCATCAATAAAAACCACTCACTAGGTAGATCATCATTAAACACATAAAATTTCACATCGTGGTTATGAACCGAAACCGACTTTATCACGGTTTCTACCTTGTCAAGGTAATGGACATCAGCTCCAAGAGCAATCACTTTTTGAGGCATTCTTATCTCCTAGTTTTTGTATTTTTCTAATCAATTCATCTATTTCATTTACTGTAAAAACTGTGCTTTCCCCATTGAAAAAATGATTGGTGCAATCAAATGAATAAATTGTCTTTCCTCGTCTAACCATTTCCTGTAACACCTGATCCATAGCTGGCCCATAATTAATATCTAAGCAAATATCTGTTTTGTCTATGATATCCTGCTTCATTTTAGGATCAGCACATGGATAAATGTAACAATTTAAATAGCTTTGTAATTCAATAATATTTGGCGAAAAATATGTTGGTGCTACAATATGAAATTGGACATCTGGTAATTTTTCTAGTAGATAACTGATCCCCTCAAGATCTCCTGTATTCGTAAAAATACTAGCATGTTGCAATGGTGGTGAAATCAATTCTACAAATGTTTCTTTCAAAACATGAGTTCGTAATAAAATATCATTCCAATTTAAACCATAGTAAAACCACCAGATATCTCGAAAACGATTAAATCGAAAATGTTTCCACGGTTTATTCTCTGTAGTATAGTGAATAATACACGGAATACCTTCAAATAATTCGTACCAATCATAATCTCCCATATAATATCGATGGGCATCGGCACCAACCTGTAGGTTAAAAGTTACATCAAATCGCTTCCATCTATCTTTAAAAAACATATTTAAAATTTCTTGATCCCCATAAACATGTTCGTGGTGTTCTACGGTCAAATCAATGAGTTTTTTTGAAATATTCTCCTCACGCCACATATCCGTATCAATAACAAGAACTCCTGAATTAAATCCATCATAAGTATTGGGTAAATCAGGAACAGCTCCAAGTGGAGAACCATCTAAGGATTTTTCAAATAATAATGTTAAACAGGATGTTACCACAATATCACTATCAAGATAGAGAACTCTCTTTTCATTAACAAAATTAGGAATAAAATATCTAAGATAGGCTGCAGAACTGAGATGTGGTGTAGGAAGATTAAAATGATTGATTGTATCATCTGTAATTTTTATATTTACAATCTCCGAATTTAAAACAGATAGTCTTTTATTCATCAATTGAAACCACTCTGTAGGAAAATCACTGTTGAAGATATAAAATTTTATATCCCTATTATGACTACAGACTGACTTTATCGTCGTTTCCACCTTATCCATATAATTGCCATCAGCCCCAAGTACTATGGCTTTTTTTTGTTTAGCAACATTATACTGCATTATCTATTCTCCATTCCTATCTACCTTTAACTGATGACGAATTGTTGCAACCATTTTATCTTCATCTTTCAAACTGAATACATGTATCTCTTCATTTTTCCTATGAACTACATTTTCAAAGGCAAATATTGGTTTTCCTCTTTCTAAAGCACGTCCGATAATATCATCAACCTCATTCCAATGGTTAATATCTAGGTAGAAATCAGCCATTTCTAAAATGCGATCTGAAACTTCTCGTGATTGACAATACTCATACAGTTGAAAATTCTTAAATCGTTCAAAACTCCTTAAATAGTCTGATACATTCGTTGGTGCTGCAACATGAAAATCAACTTCAGGTAAACTAATCAGTAAATACTCCAAGCCTTCCAACTGATCTGAGTAAGTATAAACAAAAGCATGAAATTTTGCAATATTTTTAGATGTAATCTTTAATTGTTCACTATGAGTCACAATAGAATTACTTGGAATATCTTGATAAATCAGACAGTTCGCCCCGATAACAACATTATCACCTATAGTAACTCCTCTAAGAATAACTGTATTGGCTCCTATCCAACAATCTCGTCCAATGTGAATCGGTGCACTACTCATTGCAGTTTTAAACACATGATAGTTGTTAAACTTATGATTTGAATCAAAAATTCGGACTCCATCCCCAAACATAGTATCACGTCCAATGGTGATTTTTTCCGTACACCGAATTGAACAATGATCATTAAAAAAGACTCCCTCTTCAATTGATAAAATTGCCCCCATGAAAACTTCTAAACTTGTAAAAGATCGCATGGTTACCCCCTGAGCAATCTGAAGGCAAGCTCCCTCGGATATTTCAATATGGTGATAATTCCCCTGAAAGTTAATCGGAACATCCAAATTTATTTTCCCCCTTTTTACTCACAAATGGTACAATATAGCTTCAATTTTTCTACGACAATCCTAGGTAACTTCAATAGCTACTTCCTTATCCCTTATACAAATCTAATCTAAACAAAATTTCTCTATACTCATCAGTATCTGTAAGATTATAAGTTTCACATAAGTATTTATATTCATTTAGAATATTCACAAAACGAGTCCTCATAACACTAGTATCAATACCAGCAAGAATAAGATCCGCAAGTTTTAAACTAAATACTTGCAAAATATCCTGTACCCAAGATATATCAAATTGCGAAGTCATAATACTGCCTTGTCTAACACGATAGATATAAAGATTATCATTTACAAAAATTGTTTTCTGACTTTTTATAAACAATCTATGAATCGTTGCTTCATCATCAAAACGCCGACCATTAGTGAATGGAACTTGCAATAGCAAGTCTTTTTTGAACAGTTTAAACATGGGCATAATAAAAGCTGAAGCATTTAAATGCCAATATCCTGCTTGGCGATTAATTAATTCTTGAGCTGATAATTCCTCAATGCAAAAATCTCTTTCAAGAACATAGAATTTACACTGGCAATCATTCTCATCATAAATAAAATAATTGCCAATTACAATATCCGCTCCAGTCTCTTCCACTTGTTTGTGCAAAGTTTCGACCATTCTATTTTCAGCAATATCATCTGAATCTACAAAAAGGACATACTCCCCGAGTGCTTGAGCGACACCGAAGTTTTTAGCTAAGGCTGCACCTTTATTTTCAGTATGAAACACACGAATCCGGCTATCCAATTCAGAAAATCGATCACATATTTCCCCCGAAGTATCTGTAGAACCATCATTTACCAGAACTACATCTAGATTCTTATAAGTCTGATTCAAAACACTTCGAATGCATTCTTCCAGATAATTTTCTACATTATACACAGGTATAACTACACTAATTAAATCTTCCAATTATACTCCCTTATCCTGAGTCCCTAACTTATTTATGATTAACTACTCTAAAAATGAGACTTTTTAGAAATTTCCTTTATACATTATACCATTTTTACACTATTTCATAAAGAATTACATAGATAACCACTAACTTTTAAAACGAATAAAAATTTCCAAATACTGATTCTATTATGACTTTTTCTTAACTTTTTAAGATAAGTAAGGATAC
>NZ_WIJO01000036.1:0-20683 GCF_009496205.1 Streptococcus mitis | reverse complement strand
TATAGTAACATGTATAACTTATTATTACTCAGCTTGTTAATTATACTTGTTATAAGATTCTTAATTCCTTTGAAATATTGTTATTTTTAATATAATATAGAATTTCTATTACAATATCTTTTAGAAAGCAGGTTACTACATGACAAATTCTGTAAGTTCGAACCGCTCTGAGAAGTACAACATTGCAGCTTTCTTCTCAGGTGTTGGGGGAATTGAGTTGGGATTTGAACAGACCAACGAGTTCAGAGTGGTGTATGCCAATGAGTTTGATAAGTATGCGCGTCAGACTTATCAGTTAAACCATCCAGATACCTATTTGGATGGTCGTGATATTCACGCTGTTCAGCCAGAGGATATTCCAGCTGAGCGCGTGGATGTGATTATGGGAGGTTTCCCCTGTCAGGCCTTTAGTATTGCGGGTTATCGCAAGGGATTTGATGACGATCGTGGCGATCTTTTCTTTGAGTTGCTTCGCATGATTGAGGGGCGTAAACCTCGTGCTATCTTCATCGAAAACGTCAAGAATATGGTCGGTCATGACCACGGCAATACCTTCAAGGTTATTCGTGAAGCCTTGACCGAGAACAACTACTTCATTAAGTGGAAGGTTCTCAATGGGAAAGACTATGGAAATATCCCACAAAACCGTGAGCGGATTTATATCGTTGGTTTTGATACCAAGGAAGCTTATGACTTGTTTGAGTTTCCAGAGGAGATCAAGCTGACTACGACTCTTCAGGATGTGATTAACTTTGGTGAACAGCTAGACGAGGTCTACTACTACCGTGAAGGCAAGCAGAATTTCTATGACCAGTTGAAGTTTGAAGTTACCAGTCAAGATACAGTTTACCAGTGGCGCCGTCAGTATGTTCGTGAAAACAAAAACGGTGTCGTACCTACCCTCACAGCCAATATGGGAACAGGTGGACATAACGTTCCACTGATCTTGACAGACAGTGGCGAGATTCGGAAGTTGACTCCCAAAGAAACCTTTAATGTTCAAGGTTATCCTAAGTCCTTTAAAATCCCAGAAGGGGTTTCCAATGGTCAGCTCTACAAACAAGCTGGAAACAGCGTAGTTGTACCCGTGATTAAACGCATCGCGGAAAATGTTGCCAAGGCCTTAAATGAAAGCCAAGGGCAATCTCAACTTGACCGCTCAGGAAAATTTGCCATTATCTACACCAAGATGAACGGCCAATTTGAAGGCGAGTCCTATGTCAAGGATTTTGTAGATAGCTATGACCAGGCTCTTAAAAAAATCAAGTCTTATGACGATGGTTTAGCTGTTTTATCAGATGAAGAGTATTTGAGACTTGTAAAAAAACAAGGCAAACTCGAATTTTACAGTATTAATTAACGAATATATAAGAAGATTAGTGAAAAACTAATCTTCTTTTGATATACTGAAAATAGAAAAGAGGGCGCTTATGTGGGAACATCTAAAGTCTGAACAAAAAGAAAAATACAAAACCTTAATTACCAACTTCGCTAGTTTGAGCCAAGCTTTCTCTCAAAAGGCAGAATCAGAAGACGAGGGACAAACAGAGAATTATGTGGCTCCGATCGTTAACTCCAAATTTCAGGAGACAGTTTTTCAGAAGGCTTTTAATGCTGTAGGGGAAGATATCGCCAATACTTCCTATGATGCTTCTGTTGTTGTAGATGAAAATCATAAATACCTAGTAGGCATCAAGTCTTTTGGGATTAATTCAGGAGACCAAAAAATTGCCCAGTTCAAGAAAGATTCTCAATCTTGGACGGACTTGTTGGGTGATATCAAGTTTCATGCAGATATTGCAGCTAATAAAGAAACAGCGGATAAAGAAAACTATCAACGCTATGAAGAGTTGGCACGAAAGATTGCGACCTTAAGAAACCAGAGAATTGAGTCCTCTAAGGCACAGATCAAGGGTTTCAACTCGGATTCGGTCAACGTTGAAGCTGTTTATCATGTTTTGATGCCAACACCAAAAGGAGAAAATCCTAAGATTTTTGTTGGGGAAACATCTTATTTGCCAGTCGATATTGATAATCTAGTCATTGAAGGCTCAACTACCAAAAACAATCCAACTAATTTCCGTTTTACGGATGGACAACACCACTACAAGTACACTGCGGCTGACAGCCAGCTTCACATGACTTTTAATAATAAAGACATTGTGGTAGACACTTGGGACGTTCACTATATCGAAGATCCTTTTTCTCTCTTTGAAAATCTTCATTTACTGACAGCTAAAAAGGAAAAATCCGATATCTTAGAAACAGTGTCTTGGGTTATTACAGATAAACATGGAAATGTGGAAGAAAACTCTGGTTTCAATGCCTTTAACGGAGGATCAAAACTAGCTAAGAAAGATCGTCTGCCACGGATTCTAAAGATTCAGGAAAAATTCAAAGACAGTCTGGCTCCAGAAGGACTAGCCTTTGTGGCTTTTTCTTTAGAAGAAATCCTCTTGAAAAAGTGGACTAGCAAGGAAGAAAAAGTTCAGATGAAGGCTATTCGTGAGGACTTGATTCACTTTGTCCACAATACTGGAAATAAAAAACTCATCAAAGAGATTGAACAGCTGGTTTATCGTCCAGTTAGTGAAGTCTACATTCCTCTGCCAGACTCTAAGAACTTCCATGATGAAAGACCTAATTTCTTTGGTTCTGGATTTGGGACTTTTGAACCTGGCACTAAAAAACTAGCTCTATCTAAAGAAGAAAGAACTTTTAAACTACGCTTTTTATCTTCTGGTGATGTTATTAACGCCTATATAAATCAAGAAGCTGGAAAGGCTATTCAGTCTACAGATAAGCAAGAAATTCTTGGAAATTGGATTTTACGTGGTGTTTTCCAGTTGAAAAAACGAGAAGTCTTGACAGGTCAACGACTCAATGAACTGGAAATCAACGGTATTGGCTTGACTAAGTTTAAAAATGAGGAAATCGGTATTGAAGTCATCTGGATTGATACCGAAAATCCACCTAGCGATACCATTGGCTGGGTAGCAAAGAAATAAAAAGTTCGCGGTCTTTTTGTTTTGTGTTTTACAGTTTTTTCTTGACAAGTCTTTCTTTTTTATGGTATTCTTTTATGCAACAAGTGTTGCGCAACGAATGTTACGTGAAAGGAGTCTTATGCCGCCAAAGGTTAAATTTAGTAAAGAGGCTATCATTGGGACAGCTTTACAATTGGTGAGAGAAGAGGGCATGGCTAGTTTGACGGCTCGAGCATTAGCGGAGCAACTGGGAGCCACACCAAGAGTCATTTTTGGGCAATTTGCCAATATGGCCGAGTTACAAGCAGAGGTTATTGGTGCTGCGGAAATGGTCGTGGTGGAGTATATTCGTAAGGCCTTAGAAGATGAGAAGCCTTTTCGATCCGTCGGGGTTGCTTATATCCTTTTCGCCTCAAAAGACCCCCAACTCTTTCAATTGCTTTTCCAAAATCCCAGCAAAGATCCGATTCGTCGCTTTCAAGATTTTCTTCCCATGAAGGATCATAGTTACCAATTGGTTCTGGATTCGATCATCGCAGACTATCCTTTGACTGTAGAGGAGGCTGGTCGCTTGTACCAGCATCTATTTATCTACTCACACGGGATGGCTTCAATGGTTGCTTCTGGCATTTATCAATTCAGCATGGAAGAAGTGATTGGATTACTGACAGAGGTTTGTCAATCTCTCATCAAAGAAATGGTAGGAAAGAAATGATTCAACTAGAAAATGTGCACAAAAGTTACGGTCAAACCAAGGTTTTAAAAGGGATTGATTTGCAGATTCAAGATCAGGATGATGTGGTTATCCTCGGTCCTTCTGGATCAGGCAAGTCAACTCTCTTAAACGTTCTGTCAGGTTTAGAAAAGGTAGACGAGGGACATATCCTTATTCAAGGACAGGATTTGGCTCAACTCACAGATACTCAATTGACAGCCTTTAGACGTGAGAAGATTGCCTTTATTTTTCAGCAGTATTATTTATTGCCTAATCTAACAGTCAGACAGAATGTAAAGATGGGGGCAGACCTGGCAAACAATCATGATTTTTTGCAGATTATCGAGGATTTGGGACTTGGCGATAAGCTGGACAAGTACCCGAGTGAATTGTCAGGTGGGGAACAGCAGAGAGTCTCCATTGCTCGGGCCTTGGCCAAAAAGCCAGAGATTCTTTTCTTAGATGAGCCGACGGGAGCCCTGGATGAAGAAACGGGGCGCAAGATTCTCGACTATATCTGGGAGTTAAAGGAAAAGCTTGGTTTGACCCTCATCATGGTGACGCATAACCAAAATATTGCGGATATGGCAAGAACCATCATTCGTGTCAATAGTGGAAAGATTACCGAAGTTGTGACCAATGATCAGCCTCAGACTGCTTATGAGATTGGATGGTAAGCCATGTTTTCAGTAAAAGATATTCGAAAATTAGTTGTCGTCAGTATAATTGGGGCTTGTGCGGTCTTTGTGGCCAATCTTTTCTTGAATTTTTACTTGGACATCGAGCAGTTGGAGATTTCTAAAACCAATCCCATGATTCAGACCTACTATGATGTTCAGATTTCGCTTTCTTGGATGGTGGCCATGGTCAGTGGAGTCGTCTTGTCCTTGACGTCGGTCCTTCTCATGTGTTTTTATATCAAACAATTTGTCGATGATCACAAGGAACAATTAGGAATTTTAAAGGCTTTGGGTTATAGCAATGGCCTGTTGGCTAAACGATTTTGGGCATTTGGGCTCAGTTTTGGTGCCGGAGCGCTTCTTGGCTATTTCGCTTCTTTTCTTATGATGGGGCATTTTTATGACTTCCGGAATGAAAAGGGGATCCTGCCAGAAATCACCATTCATTTTCATTGGCAGCTCTTGCTTGCTTTTGTGGTCCTTCCAACGGCATTTTTTATGCTTATCGCGGTTGGTTATGCTAGAAGACAACTACAAACGCCTGCTCTTCGCTTATTGAAAAAGTCCCCAACACCAATCAAGGTCAAAAGGAGAAAGAGGTCTCCTAAGAAAGAGAAAGACTTCCTAACAGAGCTGTCTTTGTCACTAATTTGGGGGAGAAAATCGATCCTGTTTTTTGTAGTCTTTGGCTCTATGTGTTTTGCGGCCATGGTTCAATTGTCCTTTGGTCTAAGGGGCTACACAGATGACATCATCCAAACCATGATGATCATGATTGGCTTGATCCTTTCTTTCTCTATTCTCTTTTTGTCATTGGGGATTGTCGTCTCAGAAAGTCGCGAAACCCTGACTCTTATGAAGGCTTTTGGCTACACAGATCGTGAATGCCAAGGTCATATCCTATCTCCCTATCGTTTCTGGGCCTATCTAGGATTTGTTCTTGGGACGGCTTATCAGTACGCTATCATGGAAATCTTGATTGGTGTGATCAAAGATACGGTTCCTGAAAAGATTGAGCATCACTTTGATGGGAATGTTTGCTTCTGGACTTTGATCGGTTTTGCTGTGGTTTATGAAAGCCTCTTTTATCTATCCAACAGAAAACTCCAAAAGCAAACCATCAAAGAAGTACTCTTAGCTGAATAAATAGAGAAGGTTGGATTCTCCAGCCTTTTTCTTATGAAACTCATTAACAAGAGAAGGATTTTTCACTATTCTAGGTAAAATGAAATAAAGGAAAGAAAATGAAGTTACTGGCAGGACCTGAAATGATTTTTTACTTGATTTGACGCAACAAATAATCCTTTATCTCTGTAGGAATCCTCTTGCAGTTTGTGGTTGGTATTGGAGTTGCAGCCTTGAGTTATAAATAAATCAATATACCTGTGGTCATGTTATACAGATCTTTCAATTAGCTGAAATATTTCACCTTTATTTTTTCTTAACCTTTGACTATTCCGCAAAATTATCGTAAAATAAAGAGTAAATGATAAAATGAGGTCAGAGTCTGTTCGCTCTGGCGATAGTAGTATAAATGAGGAGAAACGCTTTGGAATTAGAAGTATTTGCTGGGCAAGAAAAAAGTGAACTATCTATGATTGAGGTAGCGCGTGCTATCTTGGAACTTCGTGGTCGCGACCATGAGATGCATTTTAGCGATCTTGTAAACGAAATTCAAAACTACCTTGGAACATCAAACAGCGATATCCGTGAAGCTTTGCCTTTGTTCTACACAGAGTTGAACTTTGACGGTAGCTTCATCTCACTTGGAGACAACAAATGGGGTCTTCGTTCATGGTATGGTGTAGACGAAATCGACGAAGAAATCATCGCTCTTGAAGAAAATGATGACGATGAAGTAGCACCAAAAGCTAAGAAAAAACGTGTCAATGCCTTTATGGATGGTGATTCAGATGCCATTGACTACAATGCGGATGATCCAGAAGACGAAGACGCATACGAAGCAGATCCAGCTCTTTCATACGATGATGAAAATCCAGATGATGAGAAAAACGAAGTGGAAGCTTACGATGCAGAAATCAACGAAATTGCTCCAGATGACTTGGGAGAAGACGTGGATCTCAACGAAGAAGACGATGAGTTTTCTGATGATGACGCTGAAAACAACGAGGAATAAAAGTTAGCTATTGACAATTATTCTATTTTTAGGTATCATATTGTTCGGGCACCTCTTTTAGAGGTCGGGGCTCCCTAGTTATTAGGGAGCTATTTTTGTTTTTTCAAGAAGTTATCTTCTTGTATTTTATACTCAATGAAAATCAAAGAGCAAACTAGAAAGCTAGCCGCAGGTTGCTCAAAGCATTGCTTTGAGGTTGTAGATAGAACTGACGAAGTCAGTAACATATATACGGCAAGGCGACGTTGACGCGGTTTGAATTTGATTTTCGAAGAGTATTAGTTGTGAATCTGGTGCAGTTGTTCCAGATTATTCTTATTAGTAGGGTCTTGTTTTCTATGTCCCCTCGTAGTTGACAAGACCTTGAGCATTTTAGAAAGAGGAATCTATGTCAACGAAATATATTTTTGTAACTGGTGGTGTGGTATCGTCTATTGGGAAAGGGATTGTGGCAGCGAGTCTAGGCCGTCTCTTGAAAAATCGTGGTCTCAAAGTAACCATTCAAAAGTTTGACCCTTATATTAATATTGACCCAGGAACTATGAGTCCTTACCAGCACGGGGAAGTTTTTGTGACAGATGATGGAGCTGAGACAGATTTAGACTTGGGTCACTATGAACGTTTCATCGATATCAATCTCAATAAATATTCCAACGTGACAACTGGGAAAATTTACAGTGAAGTTCTTCGTAAAGAACGCCGTGGAGAATACCTTGGGGCAACTGTTCAGGTTATTCCTCATATCACAGATGCTTTGAAAGAAAAAATCAAGCGTGCCGCTCTAACGACTGATTCTGATGTCATTATCACAGAGGTCGGTGGAACTGTTGGAGATATCGAGTCCTTGCCATTCCTAGAGGCCCTTCGTCAGATGAAGGCAGATGTGGGTGCGGATAATGTCATGTATATCCATACAACCTTGCTGCCATATCTCAAGGCCGCTGGTGAAATGAAAACCAAACCAACTCAACACTCTGTCAAAGAATTACGTGGTTTGGGAATTCAGCCAAATATGTTGGTGATTCGTACAGAGCAGCCAGCTGGTCAAGGGATTAAAAACAAACTGGCCCAGTTCTGTGATGTGGCACCAGAAGCCGTTATCGAGTCGTTGGATGTCGAACATCTTTACCAAATTCCATTGAACTTGCAGGCACAAGGTATGGACCAAATTGTTTGTGACCATTTGAAATTAGACGCACCAGCAGCGGATATGACGGAGTGGTCAGCCATGGTGGATAAGGTCATGAACCTCAAGAAACAAGTTAAAATTTCCCTTGTCGGTAAGTATGTTGAGTTGCAAGATGCTTATATCTCAGTGGTCGAAGCCTTGAAACACTCTGGTTATGCCAACGACGCAGAAGTGAAGATTAATTGGGTCAATGCCAATGATGTGACAGCAGAAAATGTGGCAGAGCTCTTGTCGGATGCGGACGGAATCATCGTACCAGGAGGTTTTGGCCAACGTGGTACGGAAGGGAAAATCCAAGCCATCCGTTATGCGCGTGAAAATGATGTTCCAATGTTGGGTGTCTGCTTAGGAATGCAGTTGACTTGTATCGAGTTTGCTCGTCACGTTTTGGGTCTTGAAGGTGCCAATTCTGCTGAACTTGCACCAGAAACAAAATATCCTATCATTGATATCATGCGTGATCAGGTTGATGTTGAAGATATG
Source organism: Streptococcus mitis (assembly GCF_009496205.1). Taxonomy (GTDB): domain Bacteria; phylum Bacillota; class Bacilli; order Lactobacillales; family Streptococcaceae; genus Streptococcus; species Streptococcus mitis_BN. Next base: position 12,492 of record NZ_WIJO01000036.1, on the reverse strand, counting down.
GGTGGAACCCTTCGTTTGGGACTTTACCCATCTAAGTTGAAACGTGGTTCTAAGGCAGCAGCTGCTTATCATAATCAAGAAGTGGTGCAACGTCGTCACCGTCACCGTTATGAGTTTAACAACGCCTTTCGTGAACAGTTTGAGGCAGCAGGTTTTGTCTTTTCAGGAGTTTCACCTGATAATCGTTTGGTCGAAATTGTGGAAATTCCTGAAAATAAATTCTTTGTGGCTTGTCAGTATCACCCTGAACTTTCCAGTCGTCCAAACCGTCCAGAAGAACTCTACACTGCCTTTGTTACTGCAGCAGTTGAGAATAGTAACTAGTTATCCTCTAATCTCTGAGAGCAATCTCAGAGGTTTTTTGCTTGCATATTTAGGATAAGATTTGCAAAAAAAATAGATAGTGATATAATTAATATAATAATTCCTAAGGAGAATATACAATGAAAAAAATCACACTATTTTGTTTGTCTCTAGCAGGTTTAGCTTTACTGGCTTTCCCTCATTCAGGAAAAGCATTCGAATTGGAAGAAGAATGGGTTATTAAGGGTGGGGTTAAGTATCAAGATGGTAAAATTCTTCGATTTAATAATGGCCATGAAGTAGATATCAAAGTCTTGGATTTGCCAAAAACTGAGAAAGTCGAGTGGACGGTTAGTCTCGATGGTCAAGATCAGACTGTCAATTTCCTAGGCCAAGAAAAGGACAAGTCTATGATGGGCGTAGACGGGCGTTACCTGAATTTCTATGTTCCATATGGCTATAGAGGAGATATCAAGGTAGAAGCTAAGAACGGAAACGAAGTGAAGACCTGGTCAACGAAAGTTGTGAATGATATTCATAATGATAGTGGAAAGAGAGGCTACTACCATATTAAAGAATCAAATGATCAATACACCTACCTTGATACAAAATGGGACTATCAAACCAAGACTTACACTGCTACCTTACCAGAGACTGTCAATGGTCAAAAAGTATATGCTTGGGCAGACTATGATAATGGTGAGTTGAAGCTTGAAAAACTAAAATCTATCAGTCATAAATATGATGGAGGATCTTTCAAAGAACTTTATCCGATTGTAAAAGCAGAAAGCTGGCTAAAATCAAACCAAAACTGGTACTATCAAAAACAAGGTCAATTAGTACAGAATGCTTGGGTTAAAGACAAGGGAACTTGGTACTTTATGAATGATAAAGGAGTCATGTTCAATCAAACTTGGCTCTATCAAGGTAGCAACTGGTATGCCTTTAAATCATCAGGAGCCATGATTGCGAGTGACTGGCTTTACGACCAAGGCAAGTGGTACTATTTATCAACTTCAGGAGCCATGAAAGCAAGCAATTGGGTTTATGACAAGGGAGAATGGTATTATGTAAGTTCTTCTGGTGCCATGCTAGCGAATGATTGGGTCAAAGATAATGGCAAGTGGTATTATCTAGCTTCATCAGGTAAGATGCTTCGCAATACCTACACACCTGATGGTTACTACGTTGGCAACTCAGGTGCTTGGCAATAAGAATAAGAAGTCCTTTTCCTTCAAGGAAGGGACTTTTTACTTGCTTTTCTGCTGCTTCCTCATTTGTCCTGAAGCGTTTTTTGTGTTAAAATGAATGGTATGAAAGCTAAAAAAATGTGGATGGCAGGCTTGGCTCTGCTTGGTATTGGAAGCCTTGCCCTTGCTACGAAAAAAGTTGCAGATGACCGCAAGCTCATGAAGACTCAGGAAGAGTTGACAGCGATTGTGCGAGACTATTTTTCAGACATGGGGGAAATTGCGACCCTCTATGTTCAAGTTTATGAAAGTAGTCTGGAGAGCTTGGTTGGTGGCGTAATCTTTGAGGATGGCCGTCATTATACCTTTGTCTATGAAAATGAAGACCTGATCTATGAGGAGGAAGTCTTATGATACAACCAGCAAGTTTAGAAGAATTGGCATCTTTAGTAGAAAAAGATGGGAAGAAGGTCTTTCTTTTTGTGGCGGACTGGTGTGGCGATTGTCGTTATATCTACCCTGCATTGCCAGAAATTGAGGAGACCAATCCTGAGTTCACCTTTATTCGAGTGGACCGAGACCAGTATATAGAATTGGCCAAACTTTGGGATGTTTATGGAATCCCTAGCCTTGTTGTTCTAGAAAAGGACAAGGAAATCGGCCGTTTTGTTAATCGTGACCGTAAAAGCAAGCAACAAATTAATGACTTTTTAGCAGGATTGAAATAGGAGAAAAAGGAAACAATGATTTTTACATATAACAAAGAACATGTCGGTGATGTCCTTATGGTCATCGTGAAAAACAGCGGAGATGCCAAACTGGAAGTGGAACGCAAAGGAAATGTAGCCCGTGTTTTTCTAAAAGATAATGGGGAAACAGTAGCTTGGAATATTTTCGAAGTTTCAAGTTTATTTGAAATTGCAGAGCGCGGTCAAGTCTTTTTATCAGATGAGCAAGCCGCTCGTTTGAACCAAGAATTACAGGCGGAAGGTTTTACAGAAGAAATTGTCAATGACAAGGAACCTAAGTTTGTTGTTGGTGAGATTGTCGAGATGGTAGCTCATCCTGATAGTGACCACCTCAACATCTGCCAAGTTGCAGTCGCAAGTGACAAGACAGTACAAATCGTTGCAGGGGCTCCTAATGCGCGTGTCGGTCTGAAAACCATTGTGGCTCTTCCGGGAGCTATGATGCCAAAAGGCAATCTCATTTTCCCAGGCGAACTTCGTGGCGAAAAGAGTTTTGGTATGATGTGTAGCCCTCGTGAATTGCATCTGCCAAATGCTCCGCAAAAACGTGGTATTATTGAATTATCAGAAGATCAAGTTGTCGGAACACCATTCGACCCAGCTAAACACTGGACTGCCTAAGAAATTGTCAGTATCTGATAGACCAGATAGAAGGATATAAGATGGCAAAAAATGTAGTGATTACAGGGGCGACATCAGGTATTGGTGAAGCGATTGCGCGTGCTTATTTGGATCAGGGTGAGAATGTCGTTCTAACTGGACGACGGACAGAAAGGCTCGAAGCCCTTAAGTCGGAGTTTGCAGAAACTTTTCCAAATCAAACAGTTTGGACTTTTCCATTAGATGTGACGGATATGACCATGGTCAAGACTGTCTGCTCCGATATTTTGGAAACGATAGGGAAGATTGATATTTTGGTCAATAATGCCGGACTGGCGCTAGGTTTAGCACCTTATCAGAACTATGAAGAGTTGGATATGTTGACCATGCTAGATACCAATGTCAAAGGTTTGATGGCAGTTACTCGCTGTTTCTTGCCAGCAATGGTAAAAGCCAATCAAGGTCATATTATCAATATGGGGTCAACTGCAGGAATCTATGCCTATGCAGGTGCAGCTGTCTATTCAGCCACCAAGGCGGCAGTTAAGACTTTTTCAGATGGACTGCGAATTGATACCATCGCAACGGATATCAAGGTGACAACCATTCAGCCAGGGATTGTCGAAACAGATTTTTCTACGGTACGTTTTCATGGTGATAAAGAGAGAGCTGCGTCCGTTTACCAAGGAATAGAAGCCTTGCAAGCTCAGGATATTGCAGACACAGTAGTCTATGTGACCAGTCAACCTAGTCGTGTGCAGATTACAGATATGACCATCATGGCCAATCAACAGGCAACAGGTTTCATGGTTCATAAAAAGTAAAAAATTTCCTCGAAAAGTTACAAATTTCTGTAACTTTTTTTGATTTCCTACGAATAGATAAGTAGGAGGAAAAAATATGTATAATAAAGTTATCTTAATCGGACGCTTGACGTCTACACCAGAATTGCACAAAACCAACAATGACAGGTCAGTAGCGCGAGCAACTATCGCTGTGAATCGTCGTTACAAAGACCAAAATGGCGAACGTGAAGCTGATTTTGTCAATATGGTCCTATGGGGTAGACTAGCAGAAACTTTGGCAAGCTACGCAACTAAAGGTAGTCTCATTTCCGTTGATGGGGAATTGCGTACTCGTCGCTTTGAGAAAAATGGTCAAATGAATTATGTGACCGAAGTACTTGTTACTGGATTCCAACTCTTGGAAAGTCGTGCCCAACGTGCCATGCGTGAAAATAACGCAGGACAGGATTTGGCAGATTTGGTATTGGAAGAGGAAGAATTGCCATTTTAAATATTGAAAAGTCTGAGTTGGTCTCAGGCTTTTTATCTTGAGAAAGTCAGACTTTTTTCTTGACTATTTCTGACCAAGTGATACAATAGAACTATGATTTAGCACTCATGTATAAAGAGTGCTAATAATATCTATCTCATTATGGAGGAAATCAGATGTTGAAACCATTAGGAGACCGTGTGGTCTTGAAAATCGAAGAAAAAGAACAAACTGTTGGAGGCTTTGTCCTTGCAGGCTCAGCCCAAGAAAAAACCAAAACAGCTCAAGTTGTGGCTACTGGACAAGGTGTTCGTACCTTGAACGGTGACTTGGTTGCTCCAAGTGTTAAAGCTGGAGACCGTGTCTTGGTTGAAGCACACGCAGGTCTTGATGTCAAAGATGGCGATGAAAAGTACATCATCGTAGGCGAAGCTAACATCTTGGCTATCATTGAAAAATAGAAGGAGAAAGTAAGTATGTCAAAAGAAATTAAATTTTCATCTGATGCTCGTTCAGCTATGGTCCGTGGTGTCGATATCCTTGCAGACACTGTTAAAGTAACCTTGGGACCAAAAGGTCGAAATGTCGTTCTTGAAAAGTCATTCGGTTCACCCTTGATTACCAATGACGGTGTGACCATTGCCAAAGAAATCGAATTGGAAGACCATTTTGAAAATATGGGTGCCAAATTGGTATCAGAAGTAGCTTCAAAAACCAACGATATCGCAGGTGACGGAACGACAACTGCAACTGTTTTGACCCAAGCAATCGTCCGTGAAGGCATCAAAAACGTCACAGCAGGTGCAAATCCAATCGGCATTCGTCGTGGGATTGAAACAGCAGTTGCTGCAGCAGTTGAAGCCTTGAAAAACAACGCCATCCCTGTTGCCAACAAAGAAGCTATCGCTCAGGTTGCTGCTGTATCTTCTCGTTCTGAAAAAGTCGGTGAATACATTTCTGAAGCCATGGAAAAAGTTGGCAAAGATGGAGTCATCACTATCGAAGAGTCACGTGGTATGGAAACAGAACTTGAAGTTGTGGAAGGAATGCAGTTTGACCGTGGTTACCTTTCACAGTACATGGTGACAGATAGCGAAAAAATGGTGGCTGATCTTGAAAATCCATACATTTTGATTACTGATAAGAAGATTTCAAATATCCAAGAAATCTTGCCACTCCTAGAAAGTATTCTCCAAAGCAATCGTCCACTCTTGATTATTGCGGATGATGTGGATGGCGAGGCTCTTCCAACTCTTGTTTTGAACAAGATTCGTGGAACCTTCAACGTAGTAGCAGTTAAGGCACCTGGTTTTGGTGACCGTCGCAAAGCCATGCTTGAAGATATCGCCATTTTAACAGGCGGAACAGTTATCACAGAAGATCTTGGTCTTGAGTTGAAAGATGCGACAATTGAAGCTCTTGGTCAAGCAGCGAGAGTAACTGTGGACAAAGATAGCACTGTTATCGTAGAAGGTGCTGGAAATCCTGAAGCGATTTCCCACCGTGTTGCAGTTATCAAGTCTCAAATCGAAACTACAACATCTGAATTTGACCGTGAAAAATTGCAAGAACGCTTGGCGAAATTGTCAGGTGGTGTCGCAGTCATCAAGGTCGGATCTGCAACTGAAACTGAGTTGAAAGAAATGAAACTCCGCATTGAAGATGCCCTCAACGCTACTCGTGCAGCCGTTGAAGAAGGAATCGTTGCAGGTGGTGGAACAGCCCTTGTAAATGTCATCCCAGCTGTTACTGCCTTGGAATTGACAGGAGACGAAGCAACAGGACGCAATATTGTTCTCTGTGCTTTGGAAGAACCTGTTCGTCAAATTGCCCATAATGCTGGATTTGAAGGATCTATCGTTATCGATCGTTTGAAAAATGCTGAAGTTGGTACAGGTTTCAATGCAGCAACTGGCGAGTGGGTTAATATGATTGATCAAGGGATTATTGACCCAGTGAAAGTGAGTCGTTCAGCTCTACAAAATGCAGCATCTGTAGCCAGCTTGATTTTAACTACGGAAGCAGTCGTAGCCAATAAACCAGAACCAGTAGCCCCAGCTCCAGCCATGGATCCAAGCATGATGGGTGGGATGATGTAAGCTTTCTATAGAAAATAACTTATAAAAAACACAAAAGGAGGGGATGAGTACCCCTCCTTTTTATGCTATTCACTTCTAAATAGATTTGAGCTCTCCTAACTTATATGATAAAATAAGACTAGAAAAAGGAGAAGAACATGATCGATGTAGAAGAAATTCTGAGCAAGATGAACCCCAATCAGAAGATTAATTATGACCGTGTTATGCAGAAAATGGTACAAGTATGGGAGAAAAATGAGGAGCGGCCAACCATTCTCATGCATGTTTGTTGTGCCCCTTGTAGTACCTATACCTTAGAATACCTAACTAAGTATGCAGATGTGACCATCTATTTTGCCAATTCAAATATCCATCCCAAGGCAGAATACCATAAGCGTGCCTATGTGACTAAAAAGTTTGTCAGTGATTTCAATGAGCGAACTGGCAATAACGTTCAATACCTAGAAGCTCCTTATGAACCTAACGAATATCGTAAACTGGTTCGAGGTTTGGAAGAAGAGCCTGAAGGTGGCGACCGTTGTAAGGTTTGCTTTGACTACCGCCTGGATAAAACAGCTCAAGTGGCTATGGATTTAGGTTTTGACTACTTCGGTTCAGCCTTGACCATCAGTCCTCATAAGAATTCTCAAACCATTAACAGCATCGGAATCGATGTGCAAAAAATTTATACAACCCATTATCTTCCAAGTGATTTCAAGAAAAATCAAGGCTACAAACGTTCGGTAGAGATGTGTGAAGAGTATGACATCTACCGTCAATGTTATTGTGGATGCGTCTATGCAGCCCAGGCTCAGAATATTGATTTGGTTCAGGTTAAGAAGGACGCCACGGCTTTCTTACTGGATAAGGATGTTGAAAAAGATTATTCCCATATCAAATTCACAGTTACAAAATTAGATATATAAATGAAAACTTGCCTCAAGGTAGGTTTTTTGCTAGTAGAAAAGCGATAGACAGAAATTGCTGGACCAATCTTTGAATTTCTAGTCCAAGGTTTTTGAGTCTTCAACAAGCCTTGGGCTCTTAAAAAAATGAAGTTTTGCTCAAAAGAGCTTTTTAAATGAAAACGAGCAAATATCAGTTCAAATTTGTTTCAAAAGAAGAACGGATAAATTAATCCATGCTTTGTTTTTGAGTTAGGAAGTTAAGCATGCTAAACTGAGTCGTAGGAATAAATTTCTTTATAGAAATGTGTTACAACTTTGCTATAACGGAATATTCCTTTTTTGCATTTATACAATTTATTTAACACTATCTTTATTCTTGTGATATAATGTCAAATTATAGAGTGGAGGTCATTTAAAATGATTGATAAAGTAATTGAACAATATAAAAGTCATGATAATCTTGATATTCGAGTAGAATTGCATAAGAAGTATTCAAAAAATAAATTGGGATTTAATAATTGGATATTTTCTAACTACCAAATCACTGATGAAGTAAAGGTTCTAGAATTGGGATGTGGTACAGGAGAACTGTGGAAAAGTAATAGTGATTCTATAGATAAAATGAAGCAGTTGGTTGTTACAGATTTTTCTAAAGATATGGTAAAATTAACGAAGTCAGTGATTGGAAATAGAGACAATGTCAACTATGAGATAATGGATATTCAAAAGATTTCTTTTGAGAATGAAACGTTTGATATTGTTATTGCTAATATGCTTTTACATCATGTGAATGATATTCCTAAAGCTCTCTCTGAGGTAAATAGGGTCTTAAAAACAGGAGGAATTTTTTACTGTGCTACATTTGGTGAAAATGGAGTTGTAAATTATTTGGCAAGTTTATTTAAAGATGAGGTTAATCAAGATTTAGAAAATAAAACGTTTACTTTACAAAATGGTAAAAGGTACCTGAGCAAGTATTTTAACTCTGTCGATACATTACTCTATGATGATGAGTTGCAGGTAACTAGTATAGATGACCTAGTTAAATACATCCAATCATTTAAAGGAATTTCAGAAATAGGTTCACTAGAAGAGGAAATAATACGTAAAAGATTGGAAAGTGAGTTTTATAATGGTATGATGATCATTCCTAAAGAATATGGTATGTTTATCGCTCGAAAAGAAAGTTAAGGGAACGAAAGTGTGAAAAATTATGGAGAAGCTTTTCGATATTTTAGAAAATTAAACGGATATTCTTTAGAGTATGCTGCAGCTGATTCTATATCAAAATCTCAACTTTCTAGATTTGAAAGGGGAGAAAATGAAATTTCTCTTTCAACGTTCTTTAAATTATTATCAAATATCAATGTTTCGATAGAGAATTTTTGTAATTACTTAGAACATTATAAAAGATCGGAACTTGATGATTTTTTGGTTAATTTATCTCCGAATTTTTATAGTTTGAATACTAAAGGATTGGAGGAAATAAAAAATGAGCAACAAAAACTTTTTGAGAAGAGTGGGGAAAAAACTCATAAAATAAATACAATTATGGTTCAGGGATTATTAAATCAGATAGATTGTAATTATGTAGTTAGTAGAGAAGATCTAAATTTAGTATATGACTATTTATTCCAGAAGGAACGATGGGAGTCTTATGAGATAACATTGATTGGTAATTTATATCATCTTTTTGAAATAGATTATATTTACAGGGTCGGAAAAGAAATACTAGAGCGTACACATTATTACGAAAAAATCGGTAAGAATAGAAATTTAGTTGTGTCAGCTTGTTTAAATTTTTGGTTCTGTTGCCTTGAAAATTCACATCTAATATATGCAGACTACTTTGAAATGACATTAAAGAAATTATTAAAAGATGACACAAAAGTTTTTGAAAAATCTACATTCAAATTTGTAGAAGGATATAAAATATATCTGACTGAATCTAAAGAATCTGGAATTAAACAAATGAACAATGTCATAAAATATTTTGAGTTTATTGAATCTAAAAGTATTGCTTTATATTTTCAAAAACGATTAAATGAGTTGGTAGATTAAATAGCATTTTCTCTGTTGAGATATTGTTTTTAAAATATTGTACTAAATGATTGATGCTATGTGGAAATACAAAAAAATTTTTTTGATACCAAATTGACTTGTATTTTTATACTAATCATTTTTGTATTTTTTGTATGAAATGATATAAGCTTGTTGTAAACTTACAAGGAATAAAGACATTAAAAAATAACAGTATATCTATTTGTTTTATATATTTTACGAATTCTGCATAAATCTCTTTCTAGTAATGTGTTGTAACTCTACTATAATGGATTTATTCCTTTTTATGTTTACACAATTTATTTTACACTACCAAAAAATAAGGTCAGGATTTTGTTCCTGACCTTTGACAACTTTACCGATTCTTTAGTTCTACATAGCGCTTGTACCAAATGTTTACATAGGCTTCTGAGAAAGGACCACGTCCATTATTAATCCAATCAACAAGAATTTTGACATGTTCTTTTAAAATATAGTCCAAGTCATCAGAATAATTCATTTTGCGTTTGTGACGCTCATACTCCTCAACGTCCAAGAGACGTTTTTCCCCATCCGTAAAAATTTTAACATCCAAATCATAATCAATATACTTCAGTGCTTCTTCATCCAGATAGTAGGGGCTAGCCATATTGCAATAGTAGGAAATTCCATTATCACGAATCATGGCAATGATATTAAACCAATATTTCTTGTGAAAGTAAACAATAGCCGGTTCTCGAGTGACCCAACGACGACCATCACTTTCGGTAACCAGTGTATGATCGTTGACACCAATAATGGCGTTTTCTGTTGTTTTTAGTACCATGGTGTCCCGCCAAGTTCGGTGGAGACTCCCATCATGCTTATAACTTTGAATTGTAATAAAGTCGCCTTCTTTTGGAAGCTTCATAACTAACCAACTTTCTACAATTTATAAGTTTATCGTCTACTATTGTACCATAAAATTACCTAAAATCTGTGAATTTTACATGAAAATATTAAAGATATTCTCTGAGAGCGCTTGCTATATCCGAAAAATCGTAGCCTTTTCGAGCTAAAACTTGAGTTAAACGCTGTTTAAGTTCGTATCCTTCATACTTTCGAGCATACTTAGCATATTGCTTATCAAGTTCCTTGAAGATGAGTTCCTGAGTCGTTTCTTGGTCAACTTGACTATCCAACTCGTCAAAGGCAACTTTAGCATCAGGATAGGAAAATCCTTTGTTGGTCAGATTTTGGATGATCTTATCTTGCAAGGCACGAGTTGGAAGCTTTCCCTCATATTTTTTCAATAGTGTATTCGCTACACGTTGAGCAACTTCAGAAAAATCAAATTCTTTCAAGTTCTCTTCTATAGTGGATTTTGAAATCCCTTTTTGTGTTAGTTTCTGAGTCAGTACATAAGGCCCCTTGTCTCCTGAAAGTTGATTGGCATTGATGATAGCATAAGCGTACTGAGCATCATTAATCCACTTATCTTTTTTAAGATTAATAATGACTTGAGAAACGATGTTTTCATCAATATCGTATTTTTTCAGATATTCTCTGACTTCTTTTTCAGTGCGCGCTTTAAAGGATAGGTGGTAGAGAGCTAGATTCTTACCGTAAGAAAATTGGGCAAAGTCCTGAATCTCTTTCAATTCTTCTTGGCTTATAACCTTATCTCTTGATAACATAAAACGAACAATTGTATCTTCAGTAATGTAGCATTTGTCGTCATTATCAAGCTCCATCAGATAGAGTCTTTTTTTCTTTTCAAGTTTTGTGATTTTCATAGTTCTATTATAACTCAAAATGTGATAAGATAGGGGTATGAATCTGAAAGTGAAACAAAAAATACCATTAAAAATCAAGCGCATGGGAATTAATGGTGAGGGAATCGGCTTTTATCAAAAAACATTAGTCTTTGTGCCTGGTGCTCTCAAAGGAGAAGATATCTATTGTCAGATTACTTCTATTAAACGTAACTTTGTTGAGGCAAAATTACTGAAGGTCAACAAGAAGTCTAAATTCCGTGTTGTGCCAGCATGTACTATTTACAATGAGTGCGGAGGCTGCCAAATCATGCACCTGCATTATGATAAGCAGCTGGAGTTCAAGACGGACTTACTTCATCAAGCGCTGAAAAAATTTGCTCCTGCAGGATATAAAAATTATGAAATCCGTCCAACTATTGGAATGCAGGAACCAAAGTACTACCGTGCTAAGTTACAATTTCAGACTCGAAAATTTCACAATCAGGTCAAGGCGGGATTATATGCACAAAACTCTCACTATTTAGTAGAGTTGAAAGACTGCCTGGTACAAGACAAGGAAACCCAAGTGATTGCTAATCGTCTAGCAGAATTGCTTACTTATCACCAGATTCCAATCACCGATGAGAGAAAAGTTCTAGGTGTTAGGACTATTATGGTCCGACGAGCAAGAAAGACTGGACAGGTTCAGATTATTATTGTTACAAACCGTCAGCTTAATTTAACCCAACTAGTAAGAGACTTAGTTAAAGATTTTCCAGAAGTTGTGACAGTAGCTGTTAATACAAATACAGCTAAAACCAGTGAGATTTATGGTGAAAAGACAGAGATTATCTGGGGACAAGAGAGTGTTCAAGAAGGTGTTCTCGATTATGAATTTTCACTATCTCCTCGAGCTTTCTATCAACTAAATCCTGAACAAACAGAAGTTCTTTATAACGAAGCGGTAAAAGCCTTGGAAGTTACTAAAGAAGACCATTTGATTGACGCTTATTGTGGAGTTGGAACGATTGGATTTGCCTTTGCAAAGAAAGTAAAAACACTCAGAGGTATGGATATTATTCCAGAAGCCATTGAAGATGCTAAGCGAAATGCTAAAAGAATGGGATTTGACAACACACATTACGAAGCAGGAACAGCGGAAAAGATTATTCCTCGCTGGTATAAGGAAGGCTACCGAGCAGATGCTCTAATCGTAGATCCACCACGTACAGGTCTGGATGACAAGTTATTAGATACAATTCTTACCTATGTACCAGAAAAAATGGTCTATATTTCTTGTAATGTTTCGACCTTGGCTCGTGATTTGGTAAAGTTAGTAGAAGTCTATGATCTTCATTATATCCAGTCGGTCGATATGTTCCCACATACAGCTCGAACGGAAGCAGTTGTAAAATTAATTAAAAAAATAGGAAAAAGTAGTTGACAAAAAACAAAAAGCCGGTATAATAGTAAGAGTTGAAAATAACAACTCTGGTCCGTTGGTCAAGGGGTTAAGACACCGCCTTTTCACGGCGGTAACACGGGTTCGAATCCCGTACGGACTATGGTATGTTGCGGATGGAACACTTGATGAAAAAAGTTCAAAAAAGTTT
>NZ_WIJO01000035.1:0-21146 GCF_009496205.1 Streptococcus mitis | reverse complement strand
AGACAAGTTTAACATCTAGAAGTGAACCACCATTTCGAATTGCAAATGTTTGGAGACTTGAAGAAATTGCGCCAAGATCTGTCCAACTTTCTTGTCCATCCTTAAGTGTTCTAGCCTGAACACGTGCCTTAGCACCTTCTGGAAGACTTGAAACGAGACGAAGATGGTTAGCATTGGTTGGTTCAGACAAGTGATAAACCATTTCTCCCTTATCTTGTTCTGCTTTGTAGCTGGTCAACACTTTTCCATCAACGAGGTTTGTATAGAAGTTACCACGACTTTCGCCACCTTTTCCTTCTACTGTTGGATCATTGATTGGTTTGACAAATTCGCCATCATTAATGACTAATTCTGTAAATCCTACAAAACGAGCATCGTAATCAGCAGTGTAGAGGACACGGAGATAATTAGCCTTAACTGGAGTTGCAAGCTCACCTTCAATGTAACGGTTACCTGGCATCTTAGAGTCATGCGTCCAACCATCAGTAAGCGAATCATCTTGTTGGCTATTGGCTACACCATCACCAACTGTAACGACATCTGTCCACGTTTTACCGTCTTGACTGACTTGGATTTTTCCATCACGAAGATAGTTTTGAGTTCCGTCTTGGATATAAGCTCGAATTTTCTTGATGGTACGCTCGCTACCAAATTTTAAGGTTACATGGCCATCTTTATGAGCATAGTCAGAAAACTCAACAAAATTGTTGTAAACACCGTCAAACAATTGATCAAGGTTATTTATCTTACGGACATCATTGCTTCCGTATGTTGGATGAATGCCCATAGTTGTTGATTCTAATTTTGTTGGTTGGACTTCTTTAGTAGTTACTAGAAGAGAAGTAGATGGAACAGCCTGCTCTTGATCTGTTTTATTAACAAGACGAACGTAACGCACCAAGTGGGTTGCTACAGATCTGTCAGTCAACTGACTAGCTGGTGTCCATTCTTGAGCATTAGCAGAGTATTCCAAGCTAAGAGCTGGATTTGTTTGACCTTGTAGTTGGATACTATTCACTTCATGAATACGGTCAAGTTTCATTCCCAAATAACTATTTGCAGGAAGTTTTGTACCAGATGGAATCTGAAGATCATAACGTCCTAGGCTATCAAATACTGGAGTTTCTTTCAAAGCAGCAACACTAGTGTCTGTTAATTCACTATTTCCAGAACGTGTCTCAACAGAGAAATCTGCAATGCGCCACCAGAGATCGATAGCTTTGGTATTACGTACTCGGACATAACGAGCGTTAATAGTTCTTGTGACTTCCTTAGTTTGCTCACCTGTTAAACTATCCAATTCTTGCCATGCTTTTCCATCAGTAGAGTATTCAAGTACACCTGAAGCTAGTTTATCTCCTGAACCTTGGCGGAGACGAACTTTTGTCACTGGCTTAACTTCACCCAGATCAAGTTGTGCCCAAGCATCAACTGGTGTAGTGTTGCTACCATCAGCATTTGCCATCATAGCTTCTGTATTATCTTTACCATCAGTAATTTGACTTGCTGATGTTCTCAATTTATAAGCTAGATTTGAGCTGAGGCTAATTGTAGCGGTTTGTTGTTTACGAGCGTTCTCTACTGGACGATTTACTGCAATCTCGCGAACTGCAAACCAGGTGTCATCACGATCTTCTGTAGCAATCATACGTACTGCTTTAGCTTTGATGTTAAGATTTTCAAACTGAACAAGTGACTCATTACCAACATAAGTTGGTTCTTTCAAACTTACCCAATTATCTTTTTCATCTTGATACTGCACTTCAGCCTTACTAAAGGTATCACGAGGATTTGCTTGAGTTCCCATGGCGAAGGTCAAATTTTGAATGGCAACTGGCTTGTTGAACTTCATACCAATGTAGTCACCTGTCTTGATACTATTTGGTGATTTAATGAGGGCATGTGTTGCTAGATCACCATCTGTTACTTCTGCCAGACCACCTTCGACACCTGTTCTATTAGTAATGAAATTACTAATGATTTGATCTGGATGCAATACTTTTTGAACTTCAGAAGCAAGAACTTCTTTCAAGGAAAGGATGAATGGACGGATATGTTGTACTCCCAACTCAGCCTTTTCAAGATGGTCTACATAATGGAAAGTATGAGTTTGAGACTGTTCGTATAATTTCAAACCTTTATAATAACTGTCCCAAAGTTTAGCTGCATCATTTGACGACATCGCTTCTGTTCCTGTAAGGAAGGCGTCTAAAGCTTTCATTTGATCAATTGTATTATCCAACCAATAGTGAATTTGGTTAACCATTTTTGGATCACCAGAAGCTTTATAGACTTCAGCAGCTTCTTTTAACTTAGCAAATTCAGCACGTAAAGCTCCACGTTCTGCAGTCACATCCTGACCTGCTTTTAGTTTGGTTACAAAGTCTGTCAATTTAGGAGCCAATTCAACTGATTCTTCAAGTTTTACTACACGACCATCCATATTTTGGTTAATCATGTGCTTACCAAGTTCACGGAAAGCAGCCGAAGTTTTACTATCTTCAAAGTGTCCATTTTCTACAAAATTGAAGGCGACATCATTAACTTTCTTCGCTTCTTCTTCAGTCTTCCACTGTTTCCAAGCATATTGAGCTCCTGCAAAAAGGGCAATCTTAGATGGTTCTGACTGTTGCATTGGGTTCAACATAATACCAGAAAGGAGACTTGGATCCACATTCGGATGAAGGAATTTCTCACCACCACCGAGAATCAAGTGTTGTTTAGAGTTATCTGTAACTGGCCAGTTAACCCAAAGAGATACTGGACGATAAGTTTTACCACCTGCTGTCAGATTATTCTTAAGGGTTGATAGGAAGTTCTCAGAAACTTCGCCCCAAATCTTACCACCAGTCAAAGTCATAGATGCGGAACTTGGAAGATTTTCATTGAGAGCTTTCAACTCTGCTTCGCGACCATTACCCCAATACTGACCTGGTACAAAGATCATTTCTTTGCGAAGACCGCTATAGGTCCCCTGCATTTCTGTTAACCAGTTGGTCATGTCATTCATCAGACGATTGTAGCTATCGTATCCGCCTACTGGACTTGGTGCATCATCTGCTAGAATACCAAACTCACGTACCCCAACTTTCATTAATTGAGTAAATTTAGCCTTAATGGTTGCAAGGTCTTGCTGGTACTGAGTCTCATTACCAAAACGAATGCGGTTATTCATGAATGGATGGATTGTCCAAACATAACGAGTTTTGTTTTGATTTCCAACACGAGCAAGGTCACGAATTTCAGCTAGTTTTTCTTCTGGATAAAGTTCACGCCATTTTTTGTTATGATATGGATCATCTTTTGGTGCAAAGAAGTATTGAGTCAACTTCAAGTCACCACCATAGCGCATGAGTTCTGCACGGTCTGCATTAGACCATGGATTTCCATAGTATCCTTCGATGAAACCACGGTTTTTAATTTCAGCATAATCCTCAACTGTCACATTGCGTAGGACTGGCGCTGGGCTTTCTTTAAGCATGTGTTTCAAAGTTGTCAAACCATAGAAAACTGCATCCGTATCTTTTCCGACGATAGAGATAGAGTTATTCTTGATAGATAATGCATAAGCATCAATCTTATTAAAAAGTTCTGATTTAACGTTGGACAATTGCTTTTCAGCTTGTGACTCTTGTCCATGTACACCGAGATAGATATTAGTTGCACCAGCAACCGCTGATTTGCTTGTTGTATATGAAACTTGGTTGTCCTGCAAAACGCTCTTCAAACGATTACGTGTATAAACATCTAGTTGATCCCCCATTACAAGGTTAACTGTCTTACGAAGGGCTGTGACTCCTTCTTCATAAGTTACTTTTTGTGGGGTTGGGAAGACCTTATACTCTTTCTTAAGGTAGTCGTCACTCTTACTAGCTGCAACAATGCTTTCTTCACTAGCTGGTTTACTTGCTGTAAACTGATCTGCTAATTCAACTGTTCCATCACCAATTTCTTCGACTTTTGGTTTTTCAGGAGTAATCGGTGTCTCAGGTTTAGTTGGTTCAGAAGTTTCTTGTCCTTCTTTAGCAGGTTTCAACAAATGAACTTCAGCAGCACTTGCAAAACCACCTACACCTTCCAATACTTTCAAATCAATCTTGTTTGTATGAACAGGGGCAAAGTTAACAGTTTTTTCTTGAGCGCTGTTGTCCCAGTTTCCTTCTGAAACCTTGACCATTTGGCCATCTTTTTGGGCAAAGACTTCGTAGCGAGTAACGACTCCATTTCCACCACCTGGACGTGGGAGATAAGTCAAACCATTGACTTTTTCTGCTTCTTTCAAAGTCATAGAAAGAGTGTAAGGTGCAGCATCTCCAGTCCATTTTGTATGCCAGAATGTATTTGGATTATTATCAAAGGCTTTATCAACTGATCCTTCATCCGGTGTTCCAGGTAGCTCTTGACTACTTGCTGTAGCAGTAATTTTGTCATTTGAAATCAAACGTGGATTTACAAATGGTTTATCTGTCAACTCTGCACTGTGCAAGATTCCTTTAAAACCACCAATGCTTTCAAGCGGTAGAACTAAACTATTGTGGGCAAAGCGAGGGTGTTCAGGATTTGCGATACGTTCAATCTTTTCTCCATCCACATAAACTTCAGTTGATTGTGGCTTAGTCACAATAGAAATTTGATAACGGTTGTTCTTTTCAAGTTTCTTCTTAAATTGAATATGGAATTGTTCAAATTGATAAGCTAAGTAACCATCTTTATCAGCTAGATAGATACGATTGTTGCCACTTGATGAGAAGGTTTGTTCACCATCCCCAGTAACTGTCACATCAAACTTCAAGACATGACTTGGACCAACGTCACCAGCTAGTCCTTCAATACTACTGTCTTTATCAAATGCTAAACCTTGATCAGTAGCCTTTACTTTCTTACTTGCATAGTTTTTCACTGTTTCAGGATTGATAGTAAATAAATCACTTTGATCAATCTCTTTTTCAGGATTTGACTGTGGTGCGTAAGGGCTGGTTGGCAAGGTACGTTCTTTAAAGGTTGCTGCAGCTCTGTCAGAACCCCAAGTACGTTCTGCAGTTGTTTGCATACTCTTGAAGAAGCGTTTGAAGATATCATAGGATGTCAAACCTGTCTCATGAAGATCAATATTATCATTCCAAACTGCGTGACCACCACCAATTACACTTGGATTTGATGCTTCTAGAAGTGGACCATGACCTGTTCGGAAATCATTTGGTGTCCACCTATTGTATTGTGTTTCATAGTTAGCATAGTCACCATAAGCTGCTTGACGATTATCACCATTAGGTACACTATAGGTTGGAATATCTGTTATGTTGATAATCTTAGCTCCCTGAGCAATAGCTTCTTTTGGTTGTTGCCAACCGACACTCCAAATATCAACTTCTACATCTTTCCAATCAACCGCTGTTTTACCTCGTTTCGCACTGAGCGATCCCCAAATACGAGGTGTATAGCCTTTCCCTTTAATGTATTTAATAAGGTCATTGACATAACGACGATAGCTTTCTCTACTTCCGTAGTATTCATCCGTTCCGATATGAACAGTAGATACCCCATGAAGTGGTGCATCTGGTCCATCTAGGAGCTTGTCATAAACTGATTTGACAAAAGCCAGCGTTTCATCGTATTTATTATCTAGATCGAGCATGGCTACGCGCTCTACGTTATGTTTACCTCTGTAATCGCTCAGACTACCTTGATACATGAGGTCTGGACGGACTTTGACAAATGACAGAGCATGACCTGGCGTGTCAATTTCTGGAACTAGATTGATATGCAAGGCCTTAGCAAGTTTAATCAGATTTTGCATCTCTTCTTTAGTATAGTGCTCATCTGATGTTAATTTTTGACCATTCTTACCGACAATATCTGTCTCTACACGGAAACCTGTCTTAGCATGTTCTAGAACATACTTAAGCTCTTCTTCTTGTGTTAGATTCTTACCTGCCAAGTGTTCCTTTAGGAAGATATAGTTATCGTTGAGGTGCAACTGCAAGTCGTTCATCTTGTAGTAAGCCATGTTGAGCATGATGTCTACAAGGGTGTCATAAGGAATAAATTTACGACCTGTATCTAGCATAAAGCCACGGTGACTGAAGCTTGGGAAATCACGGATTTCTCCATTTTGGAGATTGCTTTCCCCCATTTGAAGAAGAGTACGAGTAGCATAGAAGGCACCTGTGTTTGTTGCAGCTTCGATGGTAATGACACCATCTTGGATAGTGATGCCATAGCCTTCCTTACCATACCCCTTATTTTCAACTTTTTTAAATTCAATTCGTTTTTGAGCCTGCTTGTCACCTGTCGCAAGTTCCAATCCACGGCTTGCAAGGTCTGACTGGTAGAAGGTTGCTGCTTGTTCAAAGCCTGAATCTCCTGTCGCAAGAACTGTATCTGAAATGATAGAAGATTGACCTTCTTTTCCATACCATTGTTGAACAGCTGGTGCTACTTTTGGTTTGACACCCACACCTTCGTCCTGATGTAGCCCCTTGATGACTACTTCAAATTCTTTAGTAAAGGTATGTGAATCTTTAATTTGCTCTACCATAACCTTAACGCGTTGATCAGTCAGAGGCTTATAAATGTGATTTTGAAGGTCAATCACACCTTGTTTGTTGCTACCGATAAGGCTAACTTTTCCTGGTAAAGTTGGAAGTACTAAAGATTGTCCATCCTTAGCGACTGTCAATTCCGTAACTTGGCGAATATCTGTCACTTTAGTTGGATCAGGGATATTTGAATAAGCCCGAATTTCTTGAATACCAACGTTTCTCCAGCCCGTTGTGCCCACTTGATAGTCATTGATTTCTAACTTGAGATATTTAGTTTGAATACTATTGGCTAAGTCAACTTTTTCATCTAAAACAGGTTCTCCAGTCTTGGTATGAGCTAGTTTCCATTGTTTTTCTCCACTAGCATTTACATCATCTTGACCTGCATAGTAGAGGCTCCAAGATTTGATATTTGGATCATTTTGACCATTGCGAACACGACGATCCCAATCAATTTCCACATGTCTAATAAGTGTAGTCTTGGGAAGAGTTAATTCGAAAGTTGGTTTGTCAATATTTTGATTTGTTGCCCAATGAGTATCAGGATTACCGTCCACTGCCTTGTCAGCAGTATAAGGAGTACCAGTTTCTGAGTCGTTTACTTGAACAGTGACACCTTCTAAGTGGTTACGATCTTCTCTATCTTCAATTTGCTTTTCAACTGGTTTGATTGTAGGTGTAGCTGGTTCTACAGGTTTAGAATCTGCTTTTGGTGTTTCAACCGGCTTCAGAGTCTCAGCTGGTTTGGGAGCTGTTGGAGTTGTTGCTGGGCTTGTTGCTTCAGTTGCTGCAGGACTTGTTCCTGCAGTATTTTCATGATTTTCTTCATGACCTGCAGCTGCCGTTGCCTCTGATTCTGCTTTCTTTAAAACAGCTGCTAAATCGTCCGGCAACTTATCTAGTGGCTGAGCTTGTGTAATTGCTCCTTCTTTCTCAGGTGTTCCAACTGTCTCTGCAGCTTGCACTACATTTGCACCAAAGATACTAGCACCTATCAATACAGAGGCTGCACCAATTGCAAATTTTCGAATACTATAGTGACAACGTCTTTCAAAAAAATGTCTATCCATCTTTCTCCTATTCCTTTCTCCCACTTATTACAGTAAGCGGTCTCATTTTTGATTTGAAAATGGAGAGAACCTAGAGGTTCTCTCCAACTAAGTTATTTCTGTCTGAATTCTAGTTCCGGTAAACTCTAAAATCCAGTCTTCTTTAATTTTCTTTACGTTTTGTTGCAAGTACAGCAGCTGATAAGGCAAGACCGACGCTAGCTAGGAAGATAGCTGTATCAGATTGGCTTTCTCCTGTTTCTGGCAATCTCTTCTGATCTTCTGTTGGAACTGAAGTTTTAGATTCTGCAAGTTTTCCTTGGCCCAATTGACTAATCTGATACTCAGGTTTTTCAATAGTTGGTGCTGCTTGATCACCTGCTGTAGCCAATAGTCCTGTGTAGGCTGGCTTTTCGTTTACCAAAGCTTCTACCGCATTGACGCCACCATTAAATTCTGGCTGAGTTGCTAGTATTGGTGCTTCTTCTTCACCTGCTGTTCCAAGTGGACCTTTATACTCAGGCACTTCAAGAATTGGTGCTGCCTCTTCACCTTTACTACTTGTAGGAGCATCAGGTTTAGTAGTCTGATCTTGTAGTTGGTTGAGATATTCTGCAAAGTAGGCAACCATTCTTTCAGTCAAGAGATGGTTATCCGTAGCATATTTCATGCTAGCTACTACACTTGCTACCTCCTCTTGATGCTCTTTGCTGGTCAATTTTTGAGCTTTTGATAAAGCTGTTTCATAACCTGACAAATCAAGAGCTGTTTCTGCAACCTGTGGACGACTAAAGATAAGTTCAGCAGCTGCTTGATATTTATCACCACCGTCTCCATAAGTCTTAGTACCTGTCAAAACAATTTTCTTAGCTTTGATTGTTTTACCAAAATTAATATCTTTTGATTTGTTATTATCTGCCCAATCAGTTGCATTGAAAGTATGTTCTTTACCAGACTCATCTGTCACAACCAATTTCACATCACGCAAGTTACCATTTGATCCTGATCCACGTGGCACATAACGGAAGCCTGTGATTTCTGTTGCTTCTTTCAATACCATGGTTGCAGGTTTGCCAACATCTCCACCATTCCAAGACGTATGCCATAGACTTGACAAGTTACCATCAAAGGCATTGGCCAAATCTTCTCCCGCTTGAGCTGGAGCATTCAAACTTTCAAAGTCTTCTGCTACCAAGGCTGTTTTCTTTTGTACCAAGGCATTCTTCAGAGCATCAATCTTAGCAATTTCAGCACGCGCTTCTTCTACACTAATGTCATCATCTGCTTGACTGAGGTTAAAGACAGCTTCCTTCAAGGCATCCATAGATTCCTTAGTATAGTTGGTCATGGCAACCGTTGGCAAATAGTTCTTCAGAGCATTTTCTGTCAACATCTTACCAGTTAGAGTGACTTCCTCAATTTGAAGTTTATCCATGATGAAGTCATTGTAACCACGGAAGTTCGCATTTCCACCAGAATCTCCACGAGTATTGCTTGCGTTACCAGTTGAGTAGATACCAACCCAAGTATCGCCTGTTTCTGCACCTGTTACGAGGAAGGTTACCTTCTTAGCTTTCTTAGAATCTGTCCAAGTATTTGGCAATTCATGCATTTCCAAATTGCTTGCTTGATTACCGCGACGACCTGACTGGAATTCTCCCTTACCGACTACAAAGGCATAGGTATTGTCAGAGCCCGCTTCGTATTCAAAGGTTACACGATAAGTCTTACCAGCTTCAAAACGGAAGTTTTGAGGAATTGTTTGGTAAACCAAGTTACGACGGCTAACTAGCCCATTTGTCTTCAATGACCAATTTCCTTCGATAACATCATCGACTTTCTTACCATTCCAATCACGTTGTGTATATGGATCATGTTTTTCAGATAAGTGAGTACGATTATCCTCAACTCCTTCGATACCACCAATTACAAATGGGAAAATACCTTGAGCGACATTTTCAAAGTCTTGTTTAAATGTTCCTTTAGCTGTATCATGATTATCTCCGTACATACTTGAATTGTTTTCAAAGGTACGAATTTCATCAAAGTAAGTTGCTTCATCACCAGCTTCACGACTCAAAGTAAGAGTGACATTTGATACATCTGAACCTGTTGTAAAGAAGGCATACATGTTTTGGAAGTAACTTGTATCGTCAACTGTAGCATTGTCACGACGAGTATTATGGGCATAGGCCTTAACATAGTTAAGAGCTAGTGACTTATTGGTATAGCTAGTCACTTCTTTTTCACCAGTATTCACTGTGATACTTGCCTTAGCATTACTACGGTTATCAACACCAACATAAACGGCATACTTAGTATTTGGTTTCAAGCCAGTCAGTTTCTGAGTAAGGCTGACTGTGCTCTTATTGCCTTGGATACGAAGCATTTCATTTGCGCCTTGTGATTTGACAATTTCTGCCTTAGAAGCATCGCCAGAAATAGTCCAGTGTTTCAAAGTTCCACTGTTAAATCCTTGGTCATAGATATGCATACCTTCACTCCATGACATTTCAGGATTAGTTTGTTTTGAACGGTAGAGAACATATGGTTGATTTGCTAGAAGGTCTAGGGTAATCTTGCCATCTTTTACAGTTAATTCTTGCTCTTCTGTCTTACCTTGGTCAGTTAGCTTGTAAAGGTAAACCTTGCTATTTGCCCAATCACTCGGAAGTGTCCAAGTTGTTGCACCAGCTTGCGTATTGAAGTAGTACATCTTTTCCTTATCAGTAGGAAGTTTCTTACCATTTGCATCCCAGTTCCAAGGAGTCAAGTAAGCTGAACCATCTTGGATGACACGTCCGTTAAGTGTTACTGTACGTTCACGATATTGTGGGCTATTAATATCATTTGACTTACGAGTCACAACTACCTTATTGTTGTCAGCATCTACCAATTCCACTCGCATTTCTGGAGTCCATTTATAAGTGCTACCGTTATCAGACATGGTGACTGGTGTACCATTTTCCCATTTACTTACAGTAAAGTGTTGGAAGTACTTGGTCATGACATCATGAGCAAATAAGTTGGTTACATAGCCATTGTAGTCACTTCTTCCTTGCCAACCTTCAAAATCTTTCATGCTGTAACCACCTAGAAGTGGATAGTTGGCTGCACCACCGTAACTTCTGTAATCCCCAACCCAAGAATCTTTTTGGTGGTTGCGGATAAAGCGTGTGATGGCACTGTTGATACCTTTATTAGTGTAGCCACCATAGGTCAAATCAGCTGCCCAGTGTTGGAAGGTAGAGTCGTATTCACCACCATGGCCCCACTCAATCGCAAAGCGCCAGCCTTGTTTGTTAATTTCTTTAGCAAGAACGTGGGTAGCCCATGCTCCATTATCACCTGATTGGCCATTGCCCCAAACGTCCACATAGATAAAGTCAAGGCCTTCACCAAGTTTATTTTTCAATTCTTCCCAGCGAGCTAAGCGTCCATGCGCCAAATCATAAGCAGCATCAATGTTGATACCTTGGTCTAGCCAGTTCCAACCATAGCTGTAGCTCCCATCTGGATTCTTACGAAGAATATTTTCGTTAAAGTATTTAGACTCAGGATAAGTTTCAGAAGCGTTAACGTGAATACCTAGATGAGCTCCATATTTCTTCGCTTTCTCAATCAAAGCCTTGAAGTCTTCGACACCACCAATACGTTTACCAATATCAGCATAGTTCAAGTGTCCAGAGTCATGACCTTCACTACCATAACCTTTAAGGAGAACACCTTGTCCGAGACCATCTGTATGGAGATTAATCTTCTTGATACCATCCAAGGTCATAAGGAATGGGTTTTGTGCTTGTGAACCAAAGTTCATCGCGATACGGTAAGCAGTGATATCCTTGACTTTTTCCCAACCTTGAGGGTTGTTCATAATGCTACGATAAGCAATGGCACCATCTTGCCAGTCCACTTTCTTATCCGCATTGGCATCTTCTGTGATCACAACCTTGGCACTTGGAAGTTCTTTCGTGTATTCTGGGAAAACAATGCCCTTATAAGCTTTTTCCCATTGCCATTCAGAACTATGAATTCCGACATAGTTGGCATTTCCAACTGTTTCTTTATAAGCTGTCAAACGAGTCCAGTCATTAGAACCACCACCGTAGCTGTTTTGAGAATTACTCCAAACACCTGCAGCAAGCTTATCTGTAGAAACGAATCCATACATGTAACCCTTAGCCAGGTCCTTCATTGGATTAGTTACTTCAATATGATCATCCCCGCTGACATGGGTATTGTTTGACATGGTTGCCCCATCAAACTTAGCACCAGCTTGGTCACTTGAAACAGAGACTAAAGCATTGCCAAGGAAACTAATCGTAGAAAGCAATTTTCTTTCGTCATCAATCTTTTGACCTGGAGTGACTTGATTGTGGTTGACAATCTTGGTCACATCAAAGTGCAATTGATTATCCACAACTTGCAGACGAACTGTCATATCCGCATTGATAAGATTAGCTTCATCACGGAGTTTCATTTCATATTCAGCAGTTGTTTCATTAATTTTCTTATAAGTAACCTCAGGAGTGATTTTGTGGTTATTGATAAATATTTGATTGAACTGTTGAACCTGTCCAGGTAAAGTATGGCCATTCAGTGTGTATTCCTTAACACGTGGAAAGGCTTGGTCAATCACCGCTTTTAGTACTTTAGACTGGATGGTATCGTAAGTCACTTTACTGTCATCTACTACCGCTCCAGTTTCTTTTTCAGCGGTAGCTTCAGTAGCTTGAACTCCATCCTGATTGTCAGTCTTAATATTTACAACTGTCTTTTCAGTACCATATGTACCAGCTTTAAGTAGGATTTTCTTTTCATTTTTAAGATTTTCATTAACAGCCGCTGGCAAAGTAACTGTATCAAAAAGTTTTACATCATTATTTGTTGCATTCAACTGACCATCTGATTTTAGGCTAATAGTCAGATGATTCACCGATCCATTTACTGGAGCTGCAACACGACCACCCTGATACCATGTGCTATTACCTGGTGTCTTGTATTCCCAGAACCAACCTTCTTTGTCGTATCCAACAAAGACATTATTGTTTGTATCTTTAAATTTCAAGAAAACACCAAAACGTGATTTGCCTGTTTCAGATTCTTCTTTGAAAGTGAAATCTACATTCGCATTACCATTTGCATCCACAGTCAATCCTTGTTTTTCAAACAAGGCTGGTTTGCCGGCATTGTCATTTTGATCTGTTGAAGACAACTTATTGTATCTAACACCATTTTCTTCACGAATTGCAACAGTTCCTTGCTGTTCTTTTCTTGCTACAGTTTGCCATTCAGGAGTGACTTCCTTTGGTGTCTCTGGCTTAGCTGTCGCTGGTTTTTCTTCTTTCGGCTTATCTTCTTTTGGCTTTTCTTCAACTGATTTTTCAGTTTCCTCTAAATTCGCAGGTTTTGAACTAGAGATTCCCTTAATATGATCTTGGATCCATTTTAATTGAGCTGGGGAGAAAAGGATTCCTCCACTACGGACTCCAACCACACCATTTTGATGAACACCAATCAATTTACCATCCGTGTCAAAGATACCGCCACCGCTAGCACCTGGTTGTCCACCTTGATAACCAACTCCTTGGACTCCTTCACCATAAGATTCAGCAAAATCTACAGCACTGTTAATAACTGGTGACAACTTACCAGCAGGATAGCCAAACATATTGACTTTATCCCCAACTTTCTTAACAACTGGCTTTTCAGTAACTTCTACAGGAGCATTTTCAAGAACTGTACGCAATCTTACAAGAGCCAAATCGTTCTTATAACCCTTTAGATAGCCGTCCCGATCCCAGTGAATCACATCTTTTTTACTAAATTTTACATCATCTAAACCAGGGTAGGATATACTAAAAATATCGCCATCCCCTTTATCATTATCCACAACCTTACGAATATTTCCATCTTGTTGATCCTTGATAAAGTTGTGAGAAACAGTCAAAACAAGATCCTTGCCAATGACAATACCACTACCTTCTCCTGATGGAGTCTTAATCTTAACAGTAGCGCCATAGTTCAATTCTCCATTTTTTGTTTTGGCAACATCGTCAGGAACTAGACTGCCAGTATCTTGTGCTAATTGGTCTTTATTTATCTCTTTACCATTATCAGTAGCTTTTTCAACTTTGCCTTCCAATTCTTTCGGCAACTTGTCAGTAGTTCCTTTGTTTTCCTTTTCAAGAGATAATAAGTCTTCTTCAGTTTTTGGTCCATCTGTTGTTTCAGCAGAACCTGGATTTGCTGCTGCAGCTTCCTTATCGAACTCTCGTCCATTATCGCTCGCTTTTTTATCCAAATCAGCCAACTCACTTGGCAAATTATCTGTTGAACCAACTGTTGGTGTGTTAGCCATTACTGGAGCAGTAGCAAAAAAACTAGCTCCAATCATAACTGAAGCAGCACCTAGTGCAAATTTACGAATACTGTATGTACAGCGTTTTTCAAAAAATCGTTTATCCATTAACCCCTAATTCCTTTCATCAACTTTCGTAAGCGTTTACATTTCTTACTCAAAAAATACTCCTTTCTATCTGAAAAGTGCAATGCTTAACGTTTATAAAAAAATGATTACACTTTTAATATAACAAATATTGACAGATAAAGCAATAGAAAAGCGATGAAAATTGCTAATTTTTTCTTTAAGTGACTTCCACTTGTACTAGAGGTGGAAGTTAGTTTGGGAAGTTAGTAATTTCTTCTTTATTCTGATAAAATCATGCTCTGAGATATAGGGGGAAATTGTCACAAAATAAAAAGAGTCTGGAACAATAGTCCCTTATCTCCAAAAAAAGAACCTGAGACAAAATAGTTCTCAGCCACAAAAAAGCTAGAGATTTCCACTTGCGGAACTCTAGCTTTTTAATTTTGAGTTGTTCTCTAACTTTTTAGTCAGTCATTTCCACACAGAAAGCATCCCATGGAGCTAAGATTTGTTTTTCAAAGACTTCTTGAGCTGCGGTATTTTCAATCAAGACCGACTTGACGTCTCCTTCTACTGTTAAGTCTTGTTCTTCATTGGACAAGTTAGCCACAACTAGGAAACGACGGTCCCCATCTTTACGGATATAGGCAAAAACCTTATCAGTCGTATCAAGCAATTCAAAGTCAGCTCGAATCAGCCAGCTGTTCTCCTTACGGATTTGAACCAGTTTTTGATAAGTATAGAAAATAGAATCTGGATTTGCTAGCGCTTCTTGAACGTTGATTGCTTGATAGTTTGGATTCACTGCTAACCAAGGTTGACCTGTTGAGAAACCAGCGTTTTTGCTCTCGTCCCATTGCATAGGGGTACGGGCATTGTCACGTCCAATGACACGGATACTGTCCATGATTTCTTCCATCGGAACACCTTTTTCAAGAGCTTCACGCGCATAGTTGAGGGATTCAATATCTTCTACTTGGTCCAGTGTTTCAAACGGATAGTTGGTCATCCCAATCTCCTCACCTTGGTAGATATAAGGAGTTCCTCTCATGAGATGAAGTAAGATGGCAAAGGCTTTGGCAGATTTTTCGCGGTATTCTTGGTCATTTCCCCAGATTGAGACGATACGAGGGAGGTCATGATTGTTCCAGAAGAGCGAATTCCAACCGTCCTCAACTCCTAACTCTGTCTGCCATTTGTTGAAGATTTCTTTTAACTTAGCGATATTCAGCTCTTTTTGATAGTGCCATTTAGGTTGCCCTTCCTGATACTGAAGACAGATATGCTCAAACTGGAAGACCATAGACAATTCTTGCCCCTTTGGATCAGAGTAGAGCTTGGCAATCTCTGGAGTTGCTCCCCATGTTTCCCCTACTGTCAAGAGATTCTTATCTCCAAAGGTTGCCTGGTTCATTTCCTTAAGATAGGGGTGGAGCATAGGACCGTTATTGACTACTTTCTCATCAGGAATTTTACCAATCATATCAATGACATCCATACGGAAACCGCCAATGCCTTTATCAATCCAGAAGTTCATCATCTCGTAAATTTTCTGGCGTAGTTTTTCATTTTTCCAGTTGAGATCAGGCTGTTTCTTGCTGAAAAAGTGGAGATAGTATTGACCTGACTTTTCATCGTATTCCCAGGCAGACCCACTAAAGATAGAATCAAGATCATTTGGCTCATCACGCCAGATATAGTAGTCTCTCTCAGGACTGTCAGGATTTTCACAGGCCTCGACAAACCAAGCATGTTCATCTGAGGTATGATTGACCACCAAGTCCATGATGATGCGAATATCACGCTTCTTGGCTTCTGCGATCAGTTGATCCATATCCTCCATGGTTCCGAAAATAGCTGCAATCGCTTGATAATCAGCAATATCGTAGCCATTATCATCCATAGGGCTGTCATAAACGGGAGAAAGCCAAATCGCTGTGATTCCTAACTTGGCTAGATAATCCAACTTACTGGTAATACCTGGCAAATCGCCAATTCCATCTCCGTTGCTATCCATAAAACTCTTGGGATAAACTTGATAGACTACGGCATTGTGCCACCATTTTTCTTGCATCTTCTTACCTCATTATTTTAATAATCTACAGTCTATGATAGCGCTTTTCAGAATTTTGTGCAAGCGTTTGCCTAATCTTTTTACTTCCTTTTTTAGCTCCATAGTTTCCTAACTTCCAATTTTTTATTATAATAGAGGTCAGAGGTAAAAAAATGAAAAAACAAGCTTTTAGTTCTGAACAATATTTGAATCTACAGCGCGACCACATCTTGGAGCGCATTAATCAATTTGACGGCAAGCTCTACTTGGAGTTTGGTGGTAAAATGTTAGAAGATTTCCACGCTGCTCGTGTTCTTCCTGGTTATGAGCCTGACAACAAAATCAAGCTCTTACAAGAATTGAAAGAGCAGGTTGAAGTTGTGATTGCTATTAACGCAAGTAACATCGAGCATTCTAAAGCACGTGGTGACTTGGGCATTTCTTATGACCAAGAAGTTCTTCGTTTGATTGACAAATTCAATGAATTGGGAATTTTTGTTGGCTCTGTTGTCATCACACAGTATGCTGGCCAACCCACTGCAGATGCCTTCCGCAACCAGTTAGATAAAAACGGAATTGATTCTTATCTTCATTATCCAATCAAAGGATATCCGACGGATATGGACCACATCATTTCTCCAGAAGGTATGGGGAAAAACGACTATATCAAGACCAGTCGTAACTTGATTGTCGTAACTGCTCCTGGTCCTGGTTCTGGAAAATTGGCAACTTGTATGTCAAACATGTACCACGACCAAATCAATGGTATCAAGTCTGGTTACGCTAAATTTGAAACCTTCCCAGTTTGGAATCTTCCCCTTCATCACCCTATTAACTTGGCCTACGAGGCTGCCACAGCTGACCTTGACGATGTCAACATGATTGACCCCTTCCATCTCCAAACCTATGGAGAAACCACTGTCAACTACAACCGTGATATCGAAATTTTCCCAGTGCTCAAGCGCATGTTGGAACGTATCCTCGGTGAATCTCCATACGCTTCACCGACAGACATGGGGGTCAACATGGTTGGTTTCGCTATTACAGATGACGGGGCTGCTGTCGAAGCTTCTAAACAAGAAATCATCCGTCGCTACTATCAAACTGTTCTTGATTTTAAAGCTGAAAAAGTTGGCGAAGCTGCTGTCAAGAAAATTGAGTTGCTTATGAACGACCTCGGCATCACACCTGCAGACCGTAAGGTTGCTGTCGTCGCCCGTCAAAAAGCAGAAGAAACTGGCGGACCAGCCCTAGCCCTTGAATTGCCAAGTGGTGAAATCGTGACTGGTAAGAACTCAGAGCTCTTTGGCCCTACAGCCGCTGCTCTTATCAACGCTATCAAGAAATCAGCTGACATCGCTAAAGAAGTAAAACTAATCGAACCTGAAGTTGTTAAGCCAATCCAAGGTCTCAAAATCGATCATCTAGGTAGCCGTAATCCACGCCTGCATTCAAATGAAATCCTGATTGCTCTTGCTATCACAGCCACAGAAAATCCTGATGCTGCTCGCGCTATGGAAGAGCTTGGCAACCTCAAAGGAAGCGAAGCTCACTCAACCATCATCTTGACAGATGAAGACAAGAATGTCCTTCGCAAATTGGGTATCAATGTAACCTTTGACCCTTACTACCAATACGACCGCTTGTATCGTAAATAAAGATTGCAGCCTCTCCACTCTCGGGGAGGTTTTCTCTCTGTCTCAGGAGCCAGCTTTATGTTATAATGAAAGAAGAAAACTGAAAGGATTTACCATGTCAAAAGAAGTTATTGTCGAAAGTTTTGAACTTGACCACACCATTGTCAAAGCACCCTATGTTCGCTTGATTGGAGAAGAAACAGGGCCAAAGGGAGACATCATCTCCAATTATGATATTCGCTTGGTGCAACCCAATGAAGACTCTATCCCTACCGCTGGCCTGCACACTATCGAGCACCTCTTGGCCAAACTCATCCGTACCCGCATTGACGGTATGATTGACTGTTCACCATTTGGCTGTCGCACAGGTTTCCACATGATTATGTGGGGGCGTCATACCAGCGCTGAAATTGCGGCTGTCATCAAGGATTCGCTCAAGGAAATCGCTGAAACTACTACTTGGGAAGATGTTCCAGGGACAACCATCGAATCTTGCGGAAACTACAAAGACCACAGCCTCTTCTCTGCTAAAGAATGGGCGAAACTCATCTTGGAACAAGGAATCTCAGATGATGCCTTTGAGCGTCATGTCATCTAAACACAAAAAAGGAACCAGTTTTTCAGCTGGCTCCTTCTTTTTTATTCTCAAAATCTCTAGTTAAGCTTTCTCACGAATAACCAAACCACCATCTTCCATATCTGCTTCTAGGTGTTTGGCATCTAGGTGATCCAAATGGAAGTCTGTCACCTTATCACGAATTTCTTGTTCAACCACGCGACGGAGCGGACGAACACCCATGACTTCGTCATAACCTTCTTCTGTGATATAGTCTTTAGCCGCTTGACTGACTACCAAATCAATATCTTTCTTAGCCAAGGTTTGGTTGACTTCAGCCAACATCAAGTCTACAATCTTAGAAAGGTCTTCCTTAGTCAAGTGTGAGAACTCAATAACTGCGTTAAAGCGGTTAAGGAATTCTGGACGGAAGAATGGTTTCAAACGATCCATCAATTCTGGTTTATCTGCATCTTCTGTCAAGTTAGCTTCATAGCCAAATCCAGCATTTGATGTCGCAATAATGACAGTGTTCTTGAAGTTCACTGTATTTCCTTGACCATCTGTCAAACGACCATCATCCAAGACTTGGAGGAGAAGAGTGATCACTTGAGGGTCAGCCTTTTCAATTTCGTCCAAGAGAATGATAGAGTATGGATTGCGACGAACACGTTCTGTCAAGGTATTGCTATTGTCATCGTAACCTACATAACCTGCTGTTGTACCAATTAGCTTAGATACGGCTGTGCGGTCACTATATTCAGACATATCCAAACGGATAATCGCTTCCTTAGTTCCAAACATATCGAGAGCCAATTGCTTAGCAAGTTCTGTCTTACCAACCCCAGTTGGTCCTACAAAGAGGAAGCTACCGATTGGGCGATTGCCTTCATCAAAACCTGCACGGTTACGACGGATGGCACGAGCTACAGCTTCAACTGCCTTGTCTTGGCCAATCACCTTGTCTTGCAGACGATGAGCCATATCTTTCAAACGTTCGATGTCTGATGCTCCCATTTGTGACACTGGGATTCCCGTCATTCGTTCCACAGATTCAGCCACATCGTTGACACTTGCAGTCACCTTCATATCTTCTGTGTGGTTTTCGATTTTCTTTTCTAATTCTGCAATGCGTGTTTTATAGTTTAGAGCTGCTTCAAAATCTTCTGCCTCAACTGCTTTTTCTTGCTTGTCTTTTTCTGCCTCAATTTCACGTTCAACAGCATGAACATCAGTTACAGGATGTTGAGCTGCCAAGTGAGCTGCTGTAACATCGACAAGGTCGATAGCCTTATCTGGCAAGCTACGTTGAGGAATATACTGAACAGAATAATCCACTGCTGCTTTCAAGACTTCATCTGGCAAAATGACATTGTGGTGTTGTTGATAGAGATCACGAATTCCTTGAAGAATTTTATATGTATCCTCTGCTGAAGGGGCATTGACCTTGACTTCGTTGAAACGACGAGCAAGAGCAGCATTCTTCAAGATGGTGTTACGGTATTCGTCTTGAGTTGTTGCCCCAATCACTGTCAACTCACCACGAGAGAGAGCTGGCTTGAGAATATCCGCAAGCCCTTTAGAACCACTATCTCCACCAGTGCTACCGGCACCGAGAATTTGATGAATTTCATCAAAGAAGAGGATAATATTGCCTGCTTCTTTTACTTCATTGACCAAGTTTTGAACGTTTTCTTCAAAGCTACCACGGTATTGAGTACCAGCCTCAAGACCTGAGATATCAATAGAAATAATTTCCTTGTTCTTGATGGCAGCTGGAACATCTCCATTCACAATAGCTTGCGCTAGACCTTCGACAACAGCTGTCTTACCAACACCTGCATCTCCGACCAAAACAGGATTGTTCTTAGTACGGCGTGAAAGGATTTCAGATGTTTCTTGAATTTCCTTATTTCGTCCGATAACAGGATCCAGCTTGCCCTCACGTGCTTCTGATGTCAAGTTACGACCGAGTTTAGCAAGGACACCATCTTGTTTCATACCTAAAGCCTGTTGTTGCATTTGCGCATCAGATTCTGCATTTCCTGGCAATTGACCAGTTGCACGATAGTGAGCAAATTCCTCAGGTGTGACTTCACGTCCATTGATCAAGTAACGGCGATTTTCAGAACTATATCCTCGCATACCACCCATCAATTGATTAAATAAATCATCCATGTTGTTAAAATTATTAAAGTTGTTATTCATATTCTTTACCTCTTGTTGTTATTTATTATTACTGATATTGACTATCTTTGATCTTTGTTTTAAAAAATTTAGACTAGCTAGATTGCTACTCTACGTACTATTTCTGGTTTTTCTTTTTCAAGCAGGAGTAGACTATCTTTACTTCTGAAGATTTCTAGATTAAACATAGACACACCTCTTTCTACTTTACTTTAAATAAGTGTTCTAGTAAGGCTTTCATTTACCTTACGTTCATAATATACTACATTAGTCAAAAAAGGTCAAGGATTTTGACTTTAATTGACCAATATTTTTTTAAAAGCAAAAACACCCTGAAACATCAGGGTGCCATTCTTACATCAAATATAAAATTGCTAGGGTCAGGAGACTTGCTAGAAGCCCCTCTCACACCACCGTACGTGCCGTTCGGCATACGGCGGTTCAACTAACTTTTAACGCATGTCGTTCAAGGTAATAATCCAAACACGAAACCAGTCCACGTTTTTCAAGGACTGGTTTTGATATCGCACGTTTAAGTACCGACTTCTGAGCTACTAATTGATAATGGTCGCCCCAGCCAGATACCTTATCTGCTATCCATTTAGGAACCCCTAACTTAAGCAATCCCCATAATCGTCTAGATTTCTTCTTCCATTGCTTCCAGATAATCACTCGTAGGCGAGTAGGCAAGC
>NZ_WIJO01000034.1:0-21250 GCF_009496205.1 Streptococcus mitis | reverse complement strand
CGGAAATGTTTTACGGTTATGAGAAGTCATTTCAGTCGCTTAAGCAATTGGAACAAGCCATTGTAGACTATATTGATTACTACAACAATAAACGAATTAAGGTAAAACTAAAAGGACTTAGCCCTGTACAATACAGAACTAAATCCTTCGGATAAATTAATTGTCTAACTTTTTGGGGTCAGTACATTTTCAACACTGATATTATGCGTTTTTTGATTTTAAAGACTTTTTTCTCAGACTTATGATTGGTTTTGTCAGTTTTCTTATTTTCGTGGAGGGTTATGGAATTTATCTGTTCTTTACTGAATCCAACCTTTATGTAGAAGATTTATCCCAGAATGGATTATTTGGTTTTGTGACTTTCTTTATCATCTTTAATTTAGTTTTACTGGCTTTAGCATGCTGGGCAGGATACAAGTGGAAGAGGGGATATTAACAAAAGTGGAGAAAACTACATTAGTTCCTCTCCACTTTTATGTTTCTAGCTAATTGGTAATTATAACTTATTACGATCGAAGTCACCTATCCTTATCTTTCAAAAAATGGTCAATCTTAGCCATCAAGAGCTTGTGCTCGTATATTTTACAGATATCACGAGCCTGTAAATAATAGTCAAGAATTTCATCGTGCTTTAAAAAATCTTTTCCGGCGTTCGCAACGATAGTTAAAAGAGGCGCCAGCTGATAGCTGGTCTCTTTTTGTTTACAAAAGTCAATGGTTTCTAAGGCTTCTTGGACAGCTTCTAACTCCTTCCCTTTAGAGTGTAAATAATAGGCGAAATTATGTTTAACTCGAATATAACCAAATAAAAACTCTTGGTGGTTTAAATCTTTTTCCTGATACAAACTGATAAGAAGTGAGTTATTTTCTTCATATTCTGCATCACGCCCTACAGAAAAATAAAAATTAGATAAAGTATTGAGAAGTTTAAGATACACAGATGAGCTGATCGAAAGCTTTGGCAAAGCGTTTTCTAGACTGGCGATAGCTTCATCTTTGGAACTATGTAAGTAGAAAAGGATAATCGCTTGAATCCATAGAAGATAAAATTCATCCTCAGTAGACAGATACTGAGACTTTTCTTTTTCTAAGTTTAAGAGGTATTCTAAATCCTCGTAATTTCGATCTTCAAGTAATTTTTCTGCTAATTTCTTAAACGGTGTTATATTGGAAGTCATTTCAATCTGTTCATCGAAAAAATATTCTAAAGGAACTTGAAGCCGATTTGCAAGTTTATAGAGTAAATCAGCAGCAGGCATATAGTTGCCACGCTCTATTTTGCTGATTTGGCTTTGCTCACAAATTCCTTCGGAAAGTGTTTTTTGTGAGAAGCCTTTTTCTTTTCTCTTTGCTTTTAGTTTGTCAGATAATATGCTCATCTTTAAACCTTCTTTAAATAAATTTATGATTAATTATATACTTTTAATCTCTATTTTTCAACTTCCTGACACAAAAATAGTCTCAAAAGAATAAATAGAAAATAAACTGAAAAAAAGAATATTTTTATTGACAAAGAAGATTTAAAGTAGTACACTTACAAGTGTAAAGATAAGAAAAAGGTGGTTAATATGAGTATTTTAGCAAAGTTTCGTAAAATCATTTTATATCATCTTTTTTCAGGATTATTTTGTAAGCGTTTGCTTTAAAAAGCTATAAATCAACTACAATATATTTTGGGTTCGAGAGTTATACAACAAGATTCAACAATTAGTGTAGTTAATCTTGGACTGGAGGATTTATTTATTAAATGTTTGTGAAGTAACATTTATATAATGAATCGTGTCATAGATTGAAGGACTTAAAGGGGGTACTGTAAGTTTGCTATACCTTATTACCTTCTCATATAAGTAGTTATACAGGAACTACTCTATTATGTCTTTTGATGTGGGTGTATAGATATTAGGAGGAGAATAAAATGAGAAATCCAGTAATACAGACATCTAATTTATCAAAATCCTATGATGGGAAAATTATCTTAGATAAGATAGACTTTACGCTAAAACAGGGAGAAATTTATGGCTTACTAGGAAGAAATGGAGCTGGAAAGACAACC
Organism: Streptococcus mitis; assembly: GCF_009496205.1. Taxonomy (GTDB): domain Bacteria; phylum Bacillota; class Bacilli; order Lactobacillales; family Streptococcaceae; genus Streptococcus; species Streptococcus mitis_BN. Next base: position 19,197 of record NZ_WIJO01000034.1, on the reverse strand, counting down.
TTTATCAAGGCTATTTTAGGCTTGACAGCTATGGATAGTGGTGAAGTGAATATTCTATCTGAAAAACTGTTAGGTGAATTTTCTAAGGACTTGCTATCTCAAATCGGTGTGGTATTGGACAGTGCTTCTTTTTATCCTAATTTAACGGGGCCTGAAAATCTTTCTATTTTTGCGAGATTGAGAGGAGTTTCGCTAAAACAAGTAGAGCAAGCTTTACAAGTAGTAGGATTAGATGGAGAAAATAAAAAACTATTCAAACAGTATTCTCTAGGAATGAAGCAACGGTTGGCAATTGCTAACGCTATTATGCACCAGCCGAAAATTCTGATATTAGATGAACCAACAAATGGTTTAGATCCTATTGGTATCCTTGAAATGCGCCGTTATCTAAAGGAACTCAGTACCAATCATGGCATTTCGATTTTAATATCCAGTCACATTATTTCAGAACTTGAAAAGCTTGTAGATAGAGTTGGGATACTGCATGATGCCCACCTTATGGCTGAAAAGACTATGCAGGATTTGATAGATGGTGCAGAGAAAAGAAAAATCCACCTAATTGTTTCGGATGCTTCTCAAGCTAAGGAAGTGCTTTGCAGGATAAATCTGCAAGAACAGATTAGTATTCTTTCGGATATAGAACTTGAACTTCAGGGAGAATCACCTACTTTTGACATTGCGGTCGTATCTAACTCCTTAAAAGACAACGGAATAGTTCTAAAAGAATATTCTTATAAAAACAATGAAAGTTTAGAGAATTACTTTAAGCGGGTAACAGGAGGTGAGGGAATTGCTTGATTTAGTGAAGATTGAATTTCTCAAACAAAGGCATCAAAAACTGAATTTTGTCTTATATGGTGTTGTTTCCCTCTACCTAGCTCTCATCTGTTATTATGTAAATGATGCGAGAGGCTTGTTTGACTCCTTTCCCTTTGTCTATAAATTTTCTTTGTCTTATTTAAACTTTTTGATTCTCCCTTTGTATTGTGTTTCCTATACAATACAGGCATTTGGTGTAGAATATCGCTATCGCATCATGAACAACTTGAAACTCGCTTCAGCAAATCTAATGAAGACATTCTGGGCTAAGATTTTGTATATAGAAATCAATGCTCTGTGTATCATGTTATTCACCTATATTTCGGTTTCCTTATTCGCATTACTATCCCGCTTTTCTTCGACAGTCAGTTTGTCTTTATTATTAAGATTTTTCTATCTTTGTATGAGTAGTGGTGTCTTAATTCCCATGGGAGTATTTCCTTTAGTTGCTTTGGTCATGATAAAAGTCAGAGGCAAGGAGATAGTTGGAAATTTGGTCGGTGTCATGTATGTTTTAGTGTCATTTTTTTTAGCAAGGACGAGTCCAAATATCATTCCAGTAACAAGTGCTAACAGTTTAATCTGGGAAGGAAACAGAGAAGGAGTGGTGCTTCAACAGCCAGCTATCTTATCGATTATTGTACTAGGTTTATCTTTACTTGTTGTGTCTTTCTTGTCCATTAAATCTTGGTTAAGAAAGGTGGATGAATAAATGTTGATGCTAGAATTGATTAAACTAAGAAGGCGAAAGATACTGTATATGATTCCCTTTGTAACCATCCTGCTCTTTTTGTTAGAGTTTATGATTGGTCATCAGATTTATCAAGGACATTCGTACGGTAGTGTGAATGGCTGGTATGTAGAAAATGGTTTCTTCTTTTTGAACTACTATTTTCTCCTTCCTTTTGCGAGCATGATTTTAGTGGATTCGATAAGAATAGAACAAGTGTCTAAAACGATTTCAAATCTCAGACTGATTCCTATCGATTTGAAACGATTACTCCAAGCGAAGTTTATGCTTACTTTGTTGATAAATCTACTAGTCAGTGAATTTACCTTTTTGGCTATGCTTATCCTAGAGCTAATGGATGGTGATTTTGCTTTCTCTAGTCTTACAATTTTATCGTGGGGATTTGGTTATGGAGTAATTGCTTTTGCTTATACACTGTCTGCTGGCATTATTGTCCTCTTCTTAGGAAAATATCGGAAGGAACTTATTCTTGCCCTACCACTTGCCTTTTTATTGTCATTTGCAGGTTTGTTTACTTTAACAACGGTTGTTGGGAGATATTATCTGGCAAATTTACTACTAATCATCATGGAGGAATTCACGATTTTAACAGTTTCTGTATATGCCGTGTGGCTGATTACCTTGGTGGCATGTCTTCTTTATTTGTTGGCAGATAAACGCATGATGAACACTATTTTTGCTTATAAATGACAAGCTGAGTAGATGAGGGTATAAACCTTTGAAAAATTTTGTGAACTATGGGATAATAAAAAGGAATTGAGTACTAGTTCTATATCATGGACTAGAAAAGACCCCAAGCTAACTTCCACATTAAGCTCGGGGTCTTTTTTGACACTATTTGTCCTTGTTTAGCCATTTATCGACTAGCCGAAGAACGACACCGACCACAATCGGTTCGATGATAGTTTTAAGGATTAGTTCCATCATGGGCTATCTCACCTCCTTTCGTAGGCGGTGTAGTAGTGCCGTAGAATATTATTCCACATAAGTGTTAAACTCGGGAGGCACCAATCCAGTGGCTTTTTTGTTTGTGGATTTATTTTTTGATATAATAGAGCCATGAGTAGAATTTTAGATAATGAGATAATGGGGGACGAGGAGTTAGTAGAACGCACGCTCCGTCCTCAGTATTTACGTGAATATATTGGGCAGGATAAGGTCAAGGACCAGCTTCAAATCTTTATAGAAGCTGCCAAAATGCGGGATGAAGCGCTGGATCATGTGCTTTTATTTGGCCCTCCAGGCTTGGGAAAAACGACCATGGCTTTTGTTATTGCCAATGAACTAGGTGTCAATCTCAAGCAGACTTCGGGTCCAGTCATTGAAAAAGCCGGTGATTTGGTAGCGATTTTGAATGACTTAGAGCCTGGGGATGTTCTCTTTATTGATGAGATTCATCGTTTGCCAATGTCAGTGGAAGAGGTGCTTTATAGTGCCATGGAGGACTTCTACATTGATATCATGATTGGGGCTGGTGAAGGCAGTCGCAGTGTTCATTTGGAGTTGCCACCTTTCACTTTGATTGGTGCGACGACTCGGGCTGGTATGCTCTCAAATCCGCTACGGGCACGTTTTGGAATTACAGGTCACATGGAGTATTATGCCCATGCTGACTTGACGGAAATTGTTGAGCGGACGGCAGATATTTTTGAGATGGAAATCACTCATGAGGCAGCATCTGAATTAGCCCTACGTAGTCGTGGAACCCCTCGTATTGCCAATCGTCTCCTCAAACGCGTGCGCGATTTTGCCCAGATTATAGGGAATGGGGTTATCGATGATCTTATTACTGATAAGGCTTTGACTATGCTGGATGTTGACCATGAAGGTCTGGACTATGTGGACCAGAAAATCCTTCGCACCATGATTGAGATGTACGGTGGTGGTCCTGTTGGTCTAGGAACTCTTTCTGTTAACATAGCAGAAGAGCGTGAGACAGTTGAAGACATGTATGAGCCCTACTTGATTCAAAAAGGTTTTATCATGCGGACACGTTCTGGACGGGTGGCGACTGCTAAGGCATATGAGCATTTAGGGTATGAATATATTGAAAAATAAGGCTGAAATTTTAGACTCTTTCAGAGAAAATCCGGATATGATGGCTATTTTGACTATCATCCGAAACCTTGGTTTGAAAGATTCTTGGTTGGCAGCAGGTTCTGTCAGGAATTTCATCTGGAATCTCTTGTCAGATAAATCCCCTTTTGACTGTGAAACAGATGTAGATGTGATTTTCTTTAATCCAGATATTTCTTATGAGGAAACCTTATTACTGGAGAAAAAGCTACGAGAGGATTTTCCTCAGTACCAATGGGAGTTGAAAAATCAGGTCTATATGCATCAGCATAGCCCTCATACTGCTCCCTATACCAGTTCCCGTGATGCTATGAGTAAGTATCCAGAACGGTGTACGGCTGTTGGACTACGCTTGAATGAAGAATCCGATTTTGAACTCTATGCACCTTATGGTTTGGAGGATATTTTGAATTTTCAAGTTCGTCCAACTCCTCATTTTTTAGAGAATGAAGACCGAATGGAACTTTATCAAACACGTCTATCCAAGAAAAATTGGCAGGAAAAATGGAAAAATTTGATTTTTAAAAATCCTTAAGGAAACTTTAAGCTAGGAAGTGTATACTAAGTCCATAAGTTAAGAAGACCTTAACTTAAACTCCTAAAACTTTTTCATAATAATCTCCCTATAAAAATAAAGTCGCCAAATCAGGCGGCTTATTTTTTTGAAAAATGGTCTTGGTACCTGAGAATAAATAGCTTAGTGATAGAAGAAAATGGGGAAATATGGTATAATAAAACGATAGATTTTTGAATAGGAATAAGATCATGTTTGGATTTTTTAAGAAAGATAAGGCTGTGGAAGTAGAGGTTCCGACACAGGTTCCTGCTCATATCGGCATCATCATGGATGGTAATGGCCGTTGGGCTAAAAAACGTATGCAACCGCGAGTTTTTGGACATAAGGCGGGCATGGAAGCATTGCAAACTGTGACCAAGGCAGCCAACAAACTAGGCGTCAAGGTTATTACGGTCTATGCTTTTTCTACGGAAAATTGGAACCGTCCAGATCAGGAAGTCAAGTTTATCATGAACTTGCCAGTAGAGTTTTATGATAATTATGTCCCGGAATTGCATGCGAATAATGTTAAGATTCAAATGATTGGGGAGACAGATCGCCTTCCTAAGCAAACTTTTGAAGCTCTGACTAAAGCTGAGGAATTGACTAAGAACAATACAGGTTTGATTCTTAATTTTGCCCTCAACTATGGTGGACGTGCTGAGATTACACAGGCTCTTAAGTTGATTTCTCAGGATGTGTTAGATGCCAAAATCAACCCAGGTGACATCACAGAGGAATTGATTGGTAATTATCTTTTTACCCAGCATTTGCCTAAGGAGTTACGAGATCCAGACTTGATTATCCGTACTAGTGGAGAATTGCGTTTGAGCAATTTCCTTCCATGGCAGGGAGCCTATAGTGAGCTCTATTTTACAGACACCTTGTGGCCTGATTTTGACGAGGCGGCCTTGCAGGAAGCTATTCTTGCCTACAATCGTCGACAACGCCGATTTGGAGGAGTTTAGGAGGAAATATGACACAGGATTTACAGAAAAGAACCTTGTTTGCAGGGATTGCCCTGGCTATTTTCCTACCAATTTTAATGATTGGTGGACTCTTGCTTCAGATAGCAATTGGAATCATAGCCATGCTAGCCATGCATGAACTTTTGAAGATGAGAGGTCTAGAGACCATGACGATGGAGGGCCTCTTGACCCTCTTTGCAACCTTTGCCTTGACCATTCCCTTGGAGAATTACCTGACTTTTTTGCCAGTTGATGGGAATGTGGTTGCCTATAGTGTGTTGATTTCAATTATGTTAGGAACGACTGTTTTTAGCAAGTCTTATACGATTGAGGACGCTGTTTTCCCTCTTGCTATGAGTTTCTATGTAGGCTTTGGATTTAATGCTTTACTAGATGCTCGCGTTGCAGGTTTAGATAAGGCTCTCTTGGCCTTGTGTATCGTCTGGGCGACAGACAGTGGTGCCTATCTTGTTGGGATGAACTATGGTAAACGAAAACTAGCTCCGACAGTTTCTCCAAATAAAACCTTTGAGGGTGCCTTGGGTGGTATTTTAGGTGCGATTTTAGTAACCATTATCTTTATGATGTTTGACAGAACAGTTGCTCTTCCGTATGGAATTTACAAGATGTCAGTCTTTGCTATTTTCTTTAGCATTGCTGGACAATTTGGTGATTTACTAGAAAGTTCGATCAAGCGTCACTTTGGTGTCAAGGATTCTGGGAAATTTATCCCTGGACATGGTGGTGTTTTGGATCGTTTCGATAGTATGCTGCTCGTATTTCCAATCATGCACTTATTTGGGCTCTTTTAATCAAAAGACGGAGGAAATACTATGCTCGGAATTTTAACCTTTATTCTGGTTTTCGGGATTATTGTGGTGGTGCACGAGTTCGGACACTTCTACTTTGCCAAGAAATCAGGGATTCTAGTGCGTGAATTTGCCATTGGCATGGGACCCAAGATCTTTGCTCATATTGGCAAGGATGGAACGGCTTATACCATTCGAATCTTGCCTCTGGGTGGCTACGTTCGTATGGCCGGTTGGGGTGATGATACAACTGAAATCAAGACAGGAACTCCTGTCAGTTTGACCCTTACTGATGATGGTAAAGTTAAACGCATCAATCTCTCAGGTAAAAAATTGGATCAAACAGCTCTTCCTATGCAGGTGACCCAGTTTGACTTTGAAGACAAGCTCTTTATCAAAGGATTGGTTCTGGAAGAAGAAAAAACTTTTGCAGTGGATCACGATGCAACGGTTGTGGAAGCAGACGGAACTGAGGTTCGGATTGCTCCTCTAGATGTTCAATATCAAAATGCAACTATCTGGGGGAAACTGATTACTAACTTTGCAGGACCCATGAACAACTTTATCTTAGGTGTCGTTGTTTTTTGGATTTTAATCTTTATGCAGGGCGGTGTCAGAGATGTTGATACCAACCAGTTCCATGTCATGCCCCAAGGGGCTTTGGCTAAGGTAGGAGTGCCAGAAACGGCACAGATTACCAAGATTGGCTCACATGAAATTAGTAACTGGGAAAGTTTGATTCAGGCTGTGGAGACAGAAACCAAAGATAAGACATCCCCAAGTTTGGATGTGACTATTTCTGAAAATGGTAGTGACAAACAAGTTACGGTTACCCCAGAAGAAAATCAAGGTCGCTATCTTCTAGGTGTTCAACCGGGGATTAAGTCAGATTTTCTGTCCATGTTTGTAGGTGGTTTTACAACCGCTGCTGACTCAGCTCTCCGAATTCTCTCGGCATTGAAAAATCTGATTTTCCAGCCGGATTTGAACAAGCTAGGTGGACCTGTTGCTATCTTTAAGGCAAGTAGTGATGCTGCTAAAAATGGAATTGAGAATGTCTTGTACTTCTTGGCAGTGATTTCCATCAATATCGGGATTTTTAATCTTATTCCGATTCCAGCATTGGATGGTGGTAAGATTGTGCTCAATATCCTAGAAGCCATCCGCCGAAAACCATTGAAACAAGAAATTGAAACCTATGTCACCTTGGCTGGAGTGGTCATCATGGTTGTCTTGATGATTGCTGTGACTTGGAATGACATCATGCGACTCTTTTTTAGATAATCGAGGAATATTATGAAACAAAGTAAAATGCCTATCCCAACGCTTCGCGAAATGCCAAGCGATGCTCAAGTTATCAGCCATGCTCTTATGTTGCGAGCTGGCTATGTTCGTCAAGTATCTGCAGGTGTTTATTCTTACCTACCACTTGCCAACCGTGTGATTGAAAAAGCTAAAAACATCATGCGCCAAGAATTCGACAAGATTGGTGCGGTTGAGATGTTGGCTCCTGCCCTTCTCAGTGCAGAATTGTGGCGCGAATCAGGTCGTTACGAAACTTATGGTGAAGACCTTTACAAGCTAAAAAACCGTGAAAAATCAGACTTTATCCTAGGTCCAACTCACGAAGAAACCTTTACAGCTATTGTTCGTGATTCTGTTAAGTCTTACAAGCAATTGCCACTCAACCTTTACCAAATCCAGCCTAAGTATCGTGATGAAAAACGCCCACGTAATGGACTTCTTCGTACACGTGAGTTCATCATGAAGGATGCTTACAGTTTCCACGCTAACTATGATAGCTTGGACAGTGTTTATGATGAGTATAAGGCTGCTTATGAGCGTATTTTTACTCGTAGTGGTTTAGACTTCAAGGCTATCATTGGTGACGGTGGAGCCATGGGTGGTAAGGACAGCCAAGAATTTATGGCCATTACACCTGCCCGTACAGACCTTGACCGCTGGGTTGTCTTGGATAAGTCAGTTGCTTCATTTGACGAAATTCCTGCAGAAGTGCAAGAAGAAATCAAGGCAGAATTGCTCAAATGGATGGTTTCTGGTGAAGATACCATTGCTTACTCAAGTGAGTCTAGCTATGCGGCTAACTTAGAAATGGCAACAAACGAGTACAAACCAAGCAACCGTGTTGTCGCTGAAGAAGAAGTGACTCGTGTTGCAACTCCAGATGTTAAATCAATTGATGAAGTTGCAGCCTTCCTCAATGTTCCAGAAGAACAAACAATTAAAACCCTCTTCTACATGGCAGATGGTGAGCTTGTTGCCGCCCTTCTAGTTGGAAATGACCAACTCAATGAAGTTAAGTTGAAAAACCACTTGGGAGCAGATTTCTTTGACGTTGCAAGTGAAGAAGAAGTGGCAAATGTTGTTCAAGCAGGATTTGGTTCACTTGGCCCAGTTGCTTTGCCAGAGAATATTAAAATTATTGCAGATCGTAAAGTGCAAGATGTTCGCAATGCAGTTGTCGGTGCTAACGAAGATGGCTACCACTTGACTGGTGTGAACCCAGGTCGTGATTTTACTGCAGAATATGTGGATATCCGTGAAGTTCGTGAGGGTGAAATTTCTCCAGACGGACAAGGTGTCCTTAACTTTGCGCGTGGTATCGAAATTGGTCACATCTTCAAACTCGGTACTCGCTATTCGGCAAGCATGGGGGCAGATGTTTTGGATGAAAATGGTCGTGCTGTGCCAATTATCATGGGATGTTATGGTATTGGTGTCAGCCGTCTCCTTTCAGCAGTGATGGAGCAACACGCTCGCCTCTTTGTTAACAAAACGCCAAAAGGTGAATACCGTTATGCTTGGGGAATCAACTTCCCTAAAGAATTGGCACCATTTGATGTGCACTTGATTACTGTCAATGTCAAGGATGAAGAAGCGCAAGCCTTGACAGAAAAGCTTGAAGCAAGCTTGATGGGAGCTGGTTACGAAGTCTTGACAGATGACCGTAACGAACGTGTCGGAGTCAAATTCAGTGATAGCGACTTGATTGGATTGCCAATCCGTATCACTGTTGGGAAGAAAGCGGCCGATGGCATCGTAGAAGTTAAGATTAAAGCGACTGGTGATACTATCGAAGTTCATGCAGATAACGTGCTTGAAACGCTTGAAATTCTCAGCAAGAAATAAAAACTATAAACAGAAGAAAAACAAGGAAAAAATGTAACTAGTTTTTACCTTGTTTTTTCTGTATAATGGGAAAAATGAGTAGATAAAGAGGTAAATGTATGCTAAGATTTCCAAAGGATTTTGTCTGGGGATCCTCTACTTCTGGACCACAAACAGAAGGACGTGTAGCTGGTGACGGTAAGGGAGATAATCTCTGGGATTATTGGTACCAAGTGGAGCCAAATCGTTACTATAATGGGATTGGTCCAGATAAAACATCAACCTTTTATGAAAACTGGGAAAAGGATATTGAGCTACTGTTAGAGACTGGTCATACGGCCTTTCGGACTTCTATTCAGTGGTCACGGATTTTTCCACAAGGGCGTGGAAAAGTCAATGCTCAAGGTGTGGATTTCTATCGTAAGGTTTTTGAGGCTATTAAGGCTAAGGGGATTCGTCTTTTAGTCAATCTTTATCATTTTGATTTGCCTTTTGTCCTTCAAGAGGATGGTGATGGTTGGGAAAATAAGGCGACTGTCTCAGCCTATGAAGACTATGCTCGTTTTTGTTTTGAGACTTATGGAGATTTAGTGGATCAATGGATTACCTTTAACGAGCCAATTGTTCCAGTAGAATTTGGATATTTTTACGATGCCCATTATCCACATAAGGTGGATGCAGAGGCAGCCGTTAAAGTAGCTTATCATACACAATTGGCCAGCAGTCGGGCGGTTAAGGCCTGTCATGAACTCTTGCCTGATTCCAAGATTGGGATTGTCCTCAACTTGACACCGGCTTATCCACGTAGCCAGCATCCTGCTGATGTCAAGGCTGCTCGTATTGCGGCCCTTTTTCAGGCCCAATCTTTCTTAGATCCGTCTGTTTTGGGGACTTATCCACAGGAGTTGGTAGAAATCTTGCATGAATACGGTCTCTTGCCTGATGCTACAGAGGAGGAGTTGGATCTCATTCGTGACAATACGGTGGACTTCCTTGGTGTCAATTACTATCAACCTTTGCGTGTTATGGCTCCTCGATTTGCTAAGCATCCAGAGAGTCCACTCTTGCCAGAACATTTTTATGAGCCTTATGTGATGCCTGGACGTAAAATTAATCCTCACCGTGGCTGGGAGATTTATGAGCAAGGGATTTATGACATTGCCCAAAATATCAAGGAAAATTATGGCAATATTGAGTGGATGTTGACAGAGAATGGTATGGGTGTTGAAGGAGAAGAAAAATTCCGTGAGAATGGAATGATTCAAGATGATTACCGTATTGACTTTGTAAAAGGTCATCTTCGCGAACTTCACCGTGCCATTGAAGACGGAGCCAATTGTAAGGGCTACTTGATTTGGACCTTTATCGATTGCTGGTCATGGCTCAATAGCTATAAAAATCGCTATGGCTTGGTCGAATTAGACTTGGAAACGCAAGAACGTCGTCTGAAGAAATCAGGGCACTGGTTCAAGGAATTAAGCGATAATAATGGATTTTAAAAAGGACTCTGACTGATTATCCTAATTGGTCAGAGTCTTTTGCTAACAGGAGCGTAATTTGAACTATACCAATTTTTACTCTTGACAAGTGAAAGAAACAAGTATATACTGTTTTTGCTGATTCTATAAAAGAGGAATTAGACTATACCAATTTTAAGGAGAAAGCACAGCTGGTCTGTGTCGTATATACTATGTGTGGAATTGTTGGTGTTGTTGGAAACACAAATGCAACTGATATTTTGATTCAAGGGCTTGAAAAGCTCGAATACCGTGGCTATGATTCTGCGGGGATTTTTGTCCTAGGTGGTGCTGAAAACCACTTGGTGAAGGCTGTTGGTCGTATCGCAGAATTGTCTGCTAAGACAGCTGGTGTGGAGGGGACAACGGGTATCGGACATACTCGTTGGGCTACTCACGGAAAACCAACGGAAGACAATGCTCACCCACATCGCTCTGAGACTGAACGTTTTGTTTTGGTGCACAATGGGGTCATTGAGAACTACCTTGAAATCAAGGAAGAATACCTTGCAGGTCACCACTTTAAGGGGCAAACAGATACTGAAATCGCTGTTCACTTGATTGGAAAATTTGCGGAAGAAGAAGGTCTCTCTGTTCTTGAAGCCTTCAAAAAAGCTCTTCACATCATCCGTGGTTCTTATGCTTTTGCCTTGGTTGACTCACAAGATCCTGAAGTCATCTACGTAGCTAAAAATAAATCACCACTCTTGATTGGTCTTGGTGAAGGTTATAACATGGTATGCTCAGATGCTATGGCTATGATTCGTGAAACCAACCAATACATGGAAATTCATGACCAAGAGTTGGTAATCGTCAAGGCTGATAGTGTGGAAGTTCAAGACTATGATGGAAATCGTCGTGAGCGTGCTAGCTACACTGCTGAGCTAGACTTGTCAGATATCGGTAAAGGAACTTACCCTTACTACATGCTTAAGGAAATTGACGAGCAACCAACTGTTATGCGTAAACTAATCCAAGCCTACACAGATGAGGCTGGTCAAGTAGTAGTAGACCCAGCTATCATCCAGGCTGTTCAAGACGCAGACCGTATCTACATCCTTGCAGCTGGGACATCTTACCACGCAGGATTTGCTTCTAAGAAAATGTTGGAAGAATTGACAGATACACCAGTTGAACTTGGAATTTCATCTGAGTGGGGTTACGGTATGCCACTTCTCAGCAAGAAACCACTCTTCATCTTTATCAGTCAGTCTGGTGAAACGGCGGATAGCCGTCAGGTTTTGGTCAAGGCTAATGAAATGGGAATCCCAAGCTTGACAGTGACAAACGTACCAGGTTCAACTCTTTCACGTGAAGCCAATCATACCATGCTCCTTCATGCAGGTCCTGAAATTGCCGTAGCATCAACCAAGGCCTATACAGCGCAAATTGCAGCCCTTGCCTTCTTAGCAAAAGCAGTTGGAGAAGCAAATGGCAATGCCAAAGCGCAAGCCTTTGATCTGGTTCATGAATTGTCAATCGTAGCTCAGTCTATCGAATCAACTCTTTCAGAGAAAGAAACCATTGAAGCCAAGGTTCGTGAGCTTCTTGAAACAACTCGCAATGCCTTTTACATTGGACGTGGTCAAGATTACTACGTAGCCATGGAAGCAAGTCTCAAACTCAAAGAGATTTCTTACATCCAGTGTGAAGGTTTTGCGGCAGGAGAACTCAAGCACGGAACTATTGCCTTGATTGAAGAAGGAACGCCTGTCTTGGCTCTCTTGTCAGATCCAGTCCTTGCCAACCATACTCGCGGAAATATCCAAGAAGTGGCAGCTCGTGGTGCCAAAGTCCTCACTATCGCAGAAGAAAATGTTGCCAAAGATACAGACGACATCGTTCTTACGACCGTCCACCCTTATCTCTCACCAATTTCAATGGTCGTACCAACGCAATTAGTCGCTTACTTTGCAACACTCCACCGTGGCCTTGATGTGGACAAACCACGTAATCTTGCTAAGTCAGTAACAGTAGAATAAGCTAAAAAGTCTAGTTATCTAGGCTTTTTCTTGTGAGCAAACTAGGAAGCTAGCCGCAGGCTGTACTTGAGTACGGCAAGGTGAAGCTGACGTGGTTTGAATTTGATTTTAGAAGAGTCTTAATAAAAAATCCTAATCGAGTTTATTATGACGGCAAATATTGTGCAAAAATCAATCCCCCGAGCGTTAAGGCTTGGGGGATTGTTCTATAGGAGGGCTAGTTTAGTTCTCTTTTTTGTTTTTTAACAAGAACCCGAGACCTAGGAGTGCAAGGAGACTAATTCCTGCAAACAGGAGTTTGTGATCGTTTTTGGTTCCTGTATTTGGAAGTTCAGCTTGTTTAGCTAGGGACGCAGGTATATTTTCCTTGCTAGAGTTTTCTACCGATTCGTTTTGAACAGCTTCACTTACAGATGATGGTTGTGCTTCTTGTGCTGGTTGTGAATCAGTTGTAGCTTGCTTGGGTTTATCTTCTGCATCAGCTACTTTGGCATCTGGTTTTGCAGAATCAGGTTTAGTTTGTGGAGCTGGAGTTTGCTGTTCCGGTTTGACTACTCGGTTGGACATATTGTCTTGGCTGTTATTTTGACCGTGTTCTTGTTTTAAGCTAGAAAGATCAAATTCTGGTTTTTCTTCCATAGCTGGGGCAACAATGGCACCGCCTTGAGAGACTCGAAGAACAGTAGCTGTAAGGGCATTTAATTTCAAGCCTTTTTCAGTCCACTCAAGTCCTTTCGGGTTGGCAATTCCGACTGGCCCTGCTTGGTTTTCATCTGCCAAAACTTCAGCATTTCTGAGGTGGGCAAAGGCAGTTCCCAAATTAAATTCGCGGGCTTTTTCGTCAGCATTGACAAAGACTGCATAGATGTCTCCATTTGGAGCAGTGATTTGGTAGCCAATCACTACATCCTCTTTTTCTACACCATTTTGACCTGGGACAGTGATGAGGTGGACACGGTCTTTGATATCTTGGAGACTCTTAAGTCGGAAGGCATCTGTAGATTGACGAAGGGCAATCAAACCTTTCATATAGTCACGGCTCTTGACATTTTCAGGATATGCTTTTCCATCTGTAGCCTTAGTCCAGTCAAACTTGTTAATAGCATCACTCGAATCGTAAGAGTCATGGATGAAGTACGGATAGTCAAATGGATTGCCGTCCTTATCACGCAACAAGTGAGATTTGTTTGGTTGTTTGTCCTCTGCTACTGGAGTCTTGTAGGCTGGGTCACGGAATTGTTTGGTACGTCCATATTCCTGACCAGAGTGGATAAACGGAGTTCCTTGAGCTGTCAAGACCATGAGATTTCCAAGTCGCAAACGACGATGAATTTCAGCATAGTTCTCAGCTTTGCTTGGATCTTTTTTGATAGATTGGGCGATGATGTCAAAGAGGGTCAAGTTATCATGGGCTGCGATGTATTGGATGACATCTCCAGGGCTGTCAGCTTCAAAGTTGGTTGGTTGAGCAATGAGATTTTTGAAGATGGTGTTGATATCACGCTTGCCACCTGTGATAAAGGCAGGTTGGCCTTCGTTTGGATAACCAGACTTGAGGTTGTTACGGATGTCATCTGAAAAGACAGCGACAGTATCGGTATGTTTCATCCAATCTTGGTCAGCAGCTTTAGTAGGCATGTTTTCATCACCAGCATAGGTTCTCCAACCTTCACCAAGCATGATGAGGTTTGGATTGAGGGCGCGTGCAGCCTTGTACGCTTCTTCGATAGAAGCGGCATCATGGTCTCCCATCATATCGAAGCGGAATCCATCTACTTTGTAGGTATCAACTAGATATTTGATAGAGTCAACTAGGAGTCGTTTGGTCATATGGTGGGTTGTTCCCAAGCGTCCACCACCAAAGCTAGTGCGAGGTGTCCCATCAGCATCCATAAAGTGGTAGTAGTTTGGTTCTAAATCTTCAAAGAGATCGACCTTGGCTGTATGGTTGTAAACTACGTCCAGGATAGCTCCCATGCCACGTTTGTGGATTTCGTTGATGAGGTTTTTAAATTCTGCGATTCGTTTTTCTGGATTTTTAGGATCGCTTGAGTACATACCAGTCAATGAGAAGTAGTTTTGAGGGTCATATCCCCAGTTATAGTTGCTGTTGCTTGAAGCATAGTCAGACAAGCGTTCATGGTTTTTCAATTCATTGACAAAGTAGTAAGACAAGACTGGAAGGAGCTGGATGTGGGTCACACCCAAGTCTTTGAGGTAGTCTAGTTTTTCGATAAAGGCTTCAAAGGTACCAAATGGTTTGGTCAAGTCTTTTGCAATGGCAGGATCTGAAGTGAAGTCACGCACATGAGCTTCGTAGATAACGGCATCTTCACGAGTCTTGAAGTTGTGAATCTTACCATAAGTTAAGTCTTGAGGTCCTAGTTTGGCTGGATCTACAAAGGCAGCTTTAGCCACTTTATGGGCATCGTCAATCTTGGCATCGTCACTATTCCAAGCAGCGAGAGACTTAGCGTAAGGATCGAGTGCAAGAACAGTTTTACCCTGACGCTCGATTTGGTATTGATAATAGTATCCAGTGAAATCTGTGATTCCTAATTTGTTTGTGCTATCTAGAGTTTGTTTCCAAGTTCCTCTTTCCCCTTTTTCAAGAGCGACAGTTCCAACTACTTTGTCAGGGTCATTCTTGTCGTAGACAACAACAGAAACCTTATCAGCACTTGGTGACCAAAGGGTTAAATCAACTTGTTTTCCTTCTTCTTTTAAGTCAGCTCCAAGTTTGCCATCATAACTGTAAGTCTCATCTTTAAGTCGCCAGCTTGTTTTGGTAGTGAATTGGTCGGAATTGTAGCTAACAGTATATGGATGTTTTGTATCTGAGAAATCTCCGCTGTAGGTCACTTTCTTACCAGCTTCATCGATTGCAACATCGGTGATAGTTACTTTGTTTCCTAGGTGATTAGTGATGTTGGAGTGTTTGAGGATATCTTCTTTTTTAGCACCGACAAGTGTTGAAAAACTACTTTCAATGCTAGAAGTTCCTACGTGTTGAGCTCCTGTCATGCGGATATCGTGCACATAGTAGGGGTTGGTGTAGATGGTTTCGTCATCGTCTTTTAGGAAAATTTGGCTATGATTTTTCAAATCTGTGAACTTATAATCTTCTTTACGGATTTTCACATCGTCTCCTTGTTTCTTTCTGTCTAGTAATAAAAATCCAAGATCTTTAGCTGCATCTTTGAGTGGAATATCGATATAGCGACCATATTTGCCTGTAGCCGTAAAGTCTGTTCCGTTAGGCCATTCACCACTACTTGGATTTTTCACATCTCCCCAGTACCAGAGAGATTTTTTCTCATAGTTGCCATCTGTACGGTAGTAGTTGACGCGAATAGTTCCTGCAGGTTGTGGCTCGTAAGAGAAAACCTTGTGATCTTGGTCCAACCAAGCCTCATTCATCTTTGGTGCCAGTTTTTCTACCGATTTATCGCCGGTCAGATTTTTCCCAGCTGTATTATTGATGAGGAAGCTAATTTTCTTGGCTTGCTCTCCTTTTAATTTGATATCTAGGTAATAGCCATAGTCATCTTTTTTGGCATCCTTGAAGGACAAGGCTCCGTTTGGCCAATTTTCAGATGGTTTTTCAACATCGTCCCAAGTCCATAGCCCTTGAGAATCCTTGTTTTCTTCAGGAAGTTTTTTGACATGGATACGGAAGTAGTTGTCTTCGATTGGCTCTTCTGCTTTAGTTTCAGTTGTTACTGGACTCGTAGAAGTAGTTGGTTCACTTGAACGATCTTGCCCGGTTTGTGGTGCTGAATCGGCTGGGGTTGCAGCAGGAGTGGTTGCCTCTGTTGCAGGTTTTTCTTCTGTTTTCTCTAGGGAAGTGTTTGCATTATTAGGCGAAGAAATATCACTTTCGTTCTTACCAGAGTTAACTACTGTATCAGTAAGAGGTTGTGCAAGGGCAGTAGTAGTTTCATTACTAGTTCCCTTATTGCTTGTAGTATTTTCGTTTGCTGAGATAGTTGGTGTAGCCATGGCAAGCAGGACAAGGCTTGCTCCAATAAGGACAGAACCAGTTCCATTTTTGAGGGAACGGATGCTGTAAACCATTTTTTTCTCAGTGTGAGATGGTGTTCTTTTCATAATCAATCTCCTATAAATGAATTTCTTTATCAGTATAGCACGTAGTAAAACAATATGCAAGCGTTTTCCTAAAATTAAACTAAAAGAAAAATCGCAACAAATTTTGTTACGATTCAGCCAGCCTTTCTTTATGAATTTGTGAAGCCAGCAGGTGGAGGTGATGAAATAATTCTGAAGAAGAGAAGTTACGATTGTAGATAACTGGTTTAGGAGAGTTAGTGACAGGAAAGGTGGTGATCACAATATCGTGAGGGATTTGATTGAGAATTGAGAAAGAAATAGTAGATTCTTCCCAAGGATCAAATAGATAGAGATTGTTACCGTAGTGAGCAAGGGTGTCGATTAGGTTTTGTGCGTGATGGCTATCCAAATGACTAATGACTAAAACCCGTATTTTGGGGAGTTTTTGAAGTAATTGGACTAAAATTCGCTGCCCTTGAATCGAAAAGGTGTAGACAAGTTCTTGTAGCTTACTTGGGTGATTTTCTAGCCCCATTTCAGTCAGATAAGATTGGAATTTGTGTTGACTTACTTCAAATAGTTTTGGAAATTCTACCTGATAATTACTTAAAATTTGGGATTTCTGTTTGTCAAGAGACTGGTCACTGAGTAGATGGAAGAAATCAGATTGGGCAGTGTAGTGGAGGAGCCAAATCAATTCCTCGCGATTTTCAATCTGTAGGTGAAATTCTTTAGCTAGTTCTTCTAGAATTTGGCTTAATAGACGGTAGGATTTTTGAATGTGCTGAATATCACCCATTGCTCCATTGTTAGGCTTGTTTGTGAGTTGAGGAGACTTTACTGGGTTTGAAAATAGCTGTTCTAGTGTCTCCTTTGTAGCTTCAAAATGTAGCTTTTTAGCCAGCTTTTTGATCTCTTGTGCAAACTGCGGAATCTGCATGAGGGAGCTGTAATGACTGGTTAAAAGAGGAGTAGGATTTTCAATCAAATGACTCTTATTAAAGCGCTCCAGATTGATAGCTAGAGTATATTTGATTTGCCGTAAACTACTGAGGTTGGGTGAAACTTGTTGGGCCTTCAAAAATAGCTGAATCAAGTGAGTGAGTGCTTCTTCAGAAATAGAAGGGAAGGGCCAATCAAGAAAGGTGTAACTTTGGCTAAAGTAGTCCAGATAAAAGGCGCGGATGTCCTCTTCTGTTCCCTCCATGACCAAAGGGGAAGGTTGGATAGTGATATTGTAGTGTTGGGGAAGGAGTGTGTTAAGACGATGAATGATTTCCTCAATCTGCTCTGGATTAGTCGAAAGCGCCTGGCACATTTGGTCAAGTGATTGTCCCTCTTTGAAAAACAGACAGTTCAAAAAAGAGTAGGTTGTAGATTGTTCAAAGATTGCAATTCGAGGATCCAAGGTGTTTTGGAAGTCAAACTGCAATTGGATGCCTTTTTTTCTTGATTGAATTAGGAGGTTTGGAAATAATTGCTCGAGCCTAGAAAGATGTTCTTGCAATTCTTCTATTGAAAAATTCAGATTTTTAGCTAAGACTGGAATTTCTATCCAATCATGGTGCTTGGTCAATTCTTCCAGTAAGAATAGCAAGTCTTGTTCTTTTTTAGTCAGCAAGATATTCATAATAAACCTCCATATATATTTATACATATATATTAAAAGAAAAGCCTAGTAAAGTCAAGAAAAATAGCCTAGGATAAAATAGGAGAATCTGAATTTACTATATTTTCCTGGGACCATTAAACTGAAAATGAAGATTGAAAAGTGATAGTAGAATGCAAATTTTTATAGGAAAAGATTACGGCTAATTATGTGACTATTAGTCCGTCTCGCTCCGTTAGGTGCGAGACAAAAAAACCACCCGCTATGCGGGTGCGTGTCGAAGATTATACCCAAAAAACTCCAAACGCGATACAATAAAGGTGTTCAAGCCAATTATAAAGCGAAAGGAGAAAAATATGGCACAAAAGGCACACAGTTTATCGCACACAAAGTGGCACTGTAAGTATCACATTGTGTTCACCCCTAAGTATAGACGAAAAGTCATCTATAATCAATATCGAAGTAGTTTAGGCGAAATATTTCATTGCTTGTGTAGTTATAAAGGAGTTGAAATTATCGAGGGTCACTTAATGCCAGACCATGTACATATGTTAGTAAGTATTCCACCAAAGATAAGTATTTCAAGTTTCATGGGTTATTTAAAAGGAAAAAGTTCACTCATGATGTTTGACAAACACGCTAATCTCAAGTACAAGTTTGGGAATCCGCATTTCTGGGCAGAAGGTTATTATGTAAGTACAGTAGGGCTTAATGAAGCCACAATTAAGAAATATATCCAAGATTAAAGAGTCTGGGACAATAGTCCCTTATTTCCCAAAAAAACAACGGATTTGCCGTTGCTTTTTTGCATGGTTACGATAGTCTTGGTAAAATAGAATTGCTTAATAAATCATTTAGAAAGGCCATCCCATGCATATTCACTATAACACAAATCAAACAACTTTACCAC